>JAHEEZ010000348.1 GCA_024640445.1 Acidobacteriota bacterium
GTTCCCTCCTGAGCCGCTTCGTGTAAAGCCTTTCGGATTGATGGCCGTCGGCACGCCGGTCGACCACATAGTCGATCACCGCGTTTAGATCGTATTCCTCGCCGTCGATCTCCCGGTTTATCCTGGCGAGGTTCTCCGGCTTCATCAACTGGAACTGGTGGCGGACAGACGAAATGACGCCCCTGTAACGGCTTCGAGCAAGTTCGACAAAATTGCGGTCGCCTTTGCGGACCTTTTTTTCGATCACGCGGCACCAGCCTGTACGGAAATCGGAGAGTTCGCGGTCCCATTCGTCATAGGAAAAGGCCTCGTCACCCGGTTCGAGCGGCTGTTCCGGCATCTCGCTGAATGACCAGTTGTCCTGGCTCTGAATGTCCTGACGTTCGCCTTCTTCCTCGTCGAGAGTATTCCACGCGTTGAAAAGATCACGGATATCCGTTTCCTTGTCCGGCTGTTCTTCCCGTTTTACCTGCGACTCCGTAACGGCCTCGCCATGTTCGTCCTCTTCAGCCCTGTCTCCTTTTTCCTTCTTGTCTTCGGGCTCCGCGGCCTGCGTGTCGTCGGAAATGACGTTTTGGAACAACGAATAGACACGGCTCGCAGCTACTATCGAATCCGCGACGGTCGCCCCGTCGCCTGTCAGATGCCTCTCAATAACCGTTTCGATCTCGGACACTACCTGTCCGTAGAATTGCCGGGCGTCATCCGTTGCGCCGCCGCACATCGTTATCTGGAACAGCAGTTCGAAGGGAACCTGCTCCATAGGCAGATCGAAGATATAAGGCCGTTTTTCGCGCAGGAAATCCTGCATCAGGTCCAGGTCCTTCACGAGTCCACGGTAGGTCCGCCTGAGACTTCGGTCGATGCGCGCGTTCTCCATCGTGCCGAAGATCTTTCCCGCGAGCGCGGGTTCCGGAAACGCTTTCAGGATCTCCTTATAGCCCGCGTTTCTGGGAAACCTACCTCGTTTCTTGCGCTGTTCTTCGAGGTACTCTTCCTGCGAAAGCGCAGTCTCGCCCTTCTGGACGTCCACGATGTAGCCCGCCAGTGAGAACGCGTCAAGCTGCTCCTGCGTCGCCTCGAAGAAATCTGACAGTTCTGTAAATGCGGCCTTCAGTTCATCCGTGGACCGCGCGAATGTCCCGAACTCGATCTGTCCTGCACCGTGGGCGGCAAGCACCTTATAAAGCCGAAAATCTGCATCCTCGTCGAGAAATTCGCTCACCTTCGCGGGAAGATATATCGTTTTGCCGTCGCCGATCCTGGACTCCTGCGGCATCGCCGAAAGAGGTGCGATCTCGACCTCCTTACCTGTCAGCCCTTCGATGTACATCCTCAGAACCCCGCGGACCTTGTCGAGCGGAAGTCCTTCCTGCGCCTCGTTCAGAAGTTCGTTGGAATGACGTGTTTCCAGCGCAAAGAATGAGCGGCGGGCCTTGGCGGATGCGTCCTGCTTTGTAACCAGTCCGGTTTCGATCCATTCCTCGAACTGGTCGAGCGAAACCTTTCGCAGGGCCTTCGAACTGGATCGGAATGCAGCAAGCGCGCTCTCGGCATCAGTCTCGGCGACCTTTCTGATCAGTTGAAGCACTCTTCGGGCGACGCGGTCTGCGTCCTTCCGGCTCTTTAGTCTTGCAATGCTTCGGAAGAATCCGGGGCTCCATCGAAGAAACGCGATCAGTACGGCGTTCCCGTGGCCCCCGAAACGCACCGCCGTTTCACACCATTCATCAAAGACCGGATCGAACCGCCGCAAAGTCGAAGCTGCCGCGTTAACGAAATGAAGCGTGACGCTCCCTCCGTATTCGAGGAAGTCCAGGCCTCTGCCCATTAATCTGACCGCGTTCTTGCTCGACAGACCGCGAAGCACCTGGGGTATTCCGGACCAGAGGTCCGCCGTCATCCCGCCGGTCCTTGCGGCAAACGCCGAAGCCAGTTCGAAAATGGCGCCGGATACCGATGACTTGTCGTCGCCGTAACCGGCGATCGCGTCCGCGACCTCGGGGGTCGCGTTCAGAAAATCAGCACTGTGCTTTGCCGAACGGTTCGAGATCTCGGCGCCAAGCCTCAGAATCCCGGAGAACATCGCCTGGTCGCCGACCCGTTCGGCGAGCACCGGCACCTGTTCGTATGTTTCCAGTGCGATGGAGCTTGAGAGAAGAAGCTGGCGGGATGTTATCTGAAATACCAGTTTTCTGGATTCCGGGGCTATGACCTCAAGCCCGGCAACACCGCTCTCAAAGTAGCCGACCGCGCCTTCCGCATTCGCCATCGCGATCCTGCGTCCGAGTTCCGCCCATTCCCGAAGATCATCCACGGAAAGGGCCTTCGCAGCCTTCGGCACCGCCTCTACGAACGCACGGCTCACCTTAAGCGACACCGCCGCCAGGGACGCGCTCTCCTCGATGGCGGCTTTCCGCTTCTCGGGGGAAAGCTTGCTGAGTTTCTTCGCGAGTCCGGTCAGCGAATCCTTCTTCGAAGAATTGCCGGTCTTTCTGTCGGTCATGGCATAGATTTTACGGGATTGGCGCGATTTACCGAAACGGCGTCACATCTTGGGCGGGATTCCGTCGTCGAAAATAAACACGTGGAAACAGGCGTTCACGTTTCCTTCGCGAAGCGCGTCGAGAATGCCTTCTTTCTCCATATTTGCCAGCTCGGACATCAGGAAGTTCTGCTCTTCGGCGGTCATATGCTTTCTTGCCAGATCGAACGCGCAGCCGGAGGTGTGCGGCGGAAGGCTGCCTTTGCCGCGGACCTTGAAGGAATTGGCGTTCGTTTTGTTCAGGAGTATCTGGTATTCCATCGACCTGGAAAGCGAGGTGACCCGCAGCGGCCGGTTGAACCTGGCGTGATACGCCTTCGCCAGCCTGACGAGAATCGGGCGCGCCCGCGGATGGAACATACGAAGCATCCTCTGCTTCATCTGCTTGCGGTCGGCGCCGTTGTTCATATCGTACTTGTGTCCGGAGAAATTCGCCGCAAGCTGAGCGATCGTGTTGTAGTCTTCAGAACCGGGAGCGATCGTCGGTGAACTAACGTCCTTTTCAAAATCGAAAGATGTGAATTCGGCCTCGGTCGCGCTGCTCCCGACCTCGAGAACCCAGTACTCGGTCGCCATCGGAAGTTCGACGAGTTCCCCGCTCATTCGCTTCTTCGCGAGATCAGCATAGTCCATCGGCTGCTGGTAGCCCTTTTCGAGCATTTCTCTAA
>JAHEEZ010000110.1 GCA_024640445.1 Acidobacteriota bacterium
TTGGTTTCAGATCGCTTAAGTAAGAATTCGGCCCGTTTCGGACACAAGACCGGGGTCGTTGGAGAGGAAGCATTATGAGTGGAAGAAGGACCGTGAAAGCCCCGACGGGCACAGAACTCACTTGCAAGAGCTGGCTTACCGAAGCCGCGTACAGGATGATCCAGAACAACCTGGACTCCGATGTCGCGTTCGACCCCGACAACCTGATCGTCTACGGCGGCCGCGGAAAGGCGGCGCGCAACTGGGAGAGCTTTGACGCGATACTGAAGTGTCTTCGCGAGCTGGAAGACGATGAAACATTGCTGGTCCAATCCGGCAAGCCGGTCGGCGTTTTCAAAACCCACACGGATGCCCCGAAGGTCCTGCTGGCGAATTCGAACATAGTCCCGCACTGGGCGACCCAGGAGCAGTTCGACGAGTACGAGCGTGAAGGGTTGATGATGTATGGCCAGATGACCGCCGGAAGCTGGATATACATAGGCACGCAGGGAATCCTCCAGGGCACTTACGAAACGTTCGGTTCGCTGGCGAGGCAGAACGGATGGGGGACGCTGAAAGGGAAGTTCGTTCTCACCGCGGGTCTCGGCGAGATGGGAGGCGCGCAGGCGCAGGCCATAACTTTTAACGGAGGTGCGGGGCTTCTGGTTGAGGTGGACCCCTGGAGGATCGAACGACGCCTGAAATTGAAGCAGGTTGACAAGGGCACGGAGGACCTCGACGAGGCGATCGCGATGATCCGCGAGGCGACGGAAAAGGGTGAGGCCGTTTCGGTGGCGCTTCTAGGAAACGCGGCGGATGTCCATCACGAGATACTCAAGCGCGGGATAGTTCCCGATGTCGTCACCGATCAGACATCCGCTCACGACGTGCTTTACGGATACATCCCCGCGGGACTTTCGATCGGTCAGGCGGAAGAATTGAGGAAATCGGACCAGGCTGAGTACGAGCGTCGAGCGATGGACTCGATGGCGCTTCACGTCGAGGCGATGCTCGAATTTCAGCGCAAGGGCGCGATCGTTTTTGATTACGGCAACAATCTGCGCCAAAGGGCGTTGGACAACGGCGTCTCGAACGCCTTCGATTACCCCGGATTCGTCCCCGCTTATATCCGCCCGCTCTTCTGTGAAGGCAAGGGCCCGTTCCGCTGGGTCGCGCTGTCCGGCGAAAAGGAAGACATCTATCGGACCGACGAGGCGATAATGAATCTCTTCCCGGAAAACGACCATCTGTCGCGTTGGCTGACGCTGGCGCAGGAACAGGTCGAGTTTCAGGGCCTTCCGGCGAGGATCTGCTGGCTCGGATATGGCGAAAGGGCGAAAGCCGGGTTGAAGCTGAACGAGATGGTGGCAAGCGGGGAATTGAAGGCTCCGATCGTGATCGGGCGCGACCATCTGGATTGCGGCTCGGTCGCATCACCGAACCGAGAGACCGAATCGATGAAAGATGGATCGGACGCGATCGCGGACTGGGTTTACCTGAACGCGATGATCAACGCGGTTGGAGGAGCGACGTGGGTCAGCCTTCACCACGGCGGCGGGGTCGGTATCGGCTATAGCCTTCACGCGGGCCAGGTCATTGTCGCGGATGGTACGCCGGAAGCGGCGGCGAGGATCGAGAGGGTCCTGACGACCGATCCCGGAATGGGTGTCATCAGGCACGCGGACGCTGGTTACGAAGAGGCGCTCGATTTCGCGGAAAGACAGGGAGTGCGCATCCCGATGCGAAAGTCGTGAAAGTATGGAATATCAAAAAGCCCGGCGGCCACATGGTCACCGGGCTTTTTTTCATTTCATTGAAAAAAGCCGCTAGAGGATCGAGACGATCATGTGCTGATGCAGGCCCTTCAGCGGGAAATGTTCGCTCTTTCCGAACCCCGCCGCGGCGAACATCTGGGCGAGTTCCTGGAACGTGTAAGCATCCCCTCCCGGAGTTCCCGCGAGCATCGAGAGCGCGAACAGCGCTTCCGGCCTTGGAGAGATGCGGTTCTGGTTGGGAGTGTATTCGAGAGTTATCACCCTCCCGTCGGGGTTAAGTCCGGCCGCGATCTTCTTCAGCAGTCCGATATTTGTTTCCGGGTCGAAATGGTGGAGGAAATTCGTCAGGAGGACCACGTCCCAGCCATCTCCGATCTCAACCTCAAAGGCGCTTCCTTCCATCGTATGGAACCGGTCCGCGACTCCCTGCCTGGCAGCGTGATCCCATGTGATCTGCAAAACGTTCGACCAGTCCAACGCGTATAGCTGCGCCCGCCGATACTTCTTGGCGATGGTTATCCCGAACGCTCCGTGGCCGGCTGCAATGTCGAGAACCTTCAGCGGCTGCCCTGGATCGAACTTAAGCGAGTCCGCTATTGCTTCTGCGGCCGGCATCATCATTGGCGTCATCGCCTTTGCGAATTTGATCCACATCTGGCTTTCAGGCGCGAGCGCTCCCTCGTCCGGCAGGACCGTGCCGCCGTTGCGCGCCGATTCGGTAAGTTTTCCGAATCCTTCCATCAGTTTCTCTGATGTGAGGAAACCGACTGTTCCTCCCAGGTAGGAGATGGACTTCTTGTCCAGATACATCGAAGACATGTCGGTGAGGCTGTAGATGTCACCTCGTTTGTTTATAAATCCGAGAGTCGTCATCGCATCGCAAAGTATGCGTACGCCGCGCTCGGCTGCTCCGCAGATCTCGGCTATCTCCTGGACCGTTCTCCCTCCTGATGCTATCGCGGTAAAGATGTCCAGTTCTACTGCTGCTTTGAGGGCGGCAGATTGCTGATAGGCGGTGATCGTTTCAAAAAAAAGGTCGGGTCTTACTTCTCTTGCAGCTTCCATATTACTCCGGACCGGCGTGTGTGGATTGGGGCTGGCGCCCGATCACCGGTCTTCTGCCAAATCATAATCTTATATCCTGAAAAATCAAGATTATCGGAGCCGGCGGGGGAAAAAAATAGGATTCGAACCAATTACGGAGTCGATGAATCCTACGCGCGAGAAATCAATTGAATTCAGATCGGTTCGAATATAGAGTTGGAAGATCAAACATCTCCTTTTTTTGCACCGTTCACCTTTTTCGAGCAATGAGAATAACAAAAGTCCTTACGATTACTGCTTTGCTTCTGTCCTTTTCCACCGCGTTCGCGCAATCCGGGAGAAGGATCAAGGTCCAGCCGACACCAGCCTCAACACCCGCGCCGGCCGAGGAAGGGTATTCGGAATCCAGATCGTATATGCCCGTGAAGATTTATCCGCCGGGCTACAAGGAGAAGGACAGGAACAAAGAAAATACGGATCCGCAACCGACTCCGGCGGCCGAGGGCGACGAGGATGTGATCGAGATCGAATCCACGCTCGTTACAATTCCCGTATCGATCTATGACAAGAACGGCCTTTACATTTCGGGGCTGAGACAAGAGCAGTTCAATATTTTCGAGGACGGGAAAGAGCAGGAGATCGCATATTTCGGAAATGCGGACAAGCCGATCACGGTCGTTCTCCTTCTCGATACGAGCCCGTCCACCCAGTACAAGATCGACGAGATCCAGCGGGCCGCTGCTGCGTTCGTTAACGAACTCAAGGAAGAAGACAGCGTGATGGTCGTTGAGTTCAATTCCAGCGTACGCGTCCTGACCGAGCCGACACAGGACCGGGAAAAGATCCTGCGGGCGATCAGCAGGGCAAATTTCGGAAACGGTACATCGCTATATGACGCCGTCGAGTTCGCGCTGACCAAAAGACTCAACAAGATCGAAGGAAGAAAGGCGATCGTGCTTTTCACGGATGGCGTGGATACGACTTCCGGGGGCGCCTCCTATGGCGAGAATCTCGAGGACGCTGAGGAATCGGACGTTGTCATCTTCCCGATCTACTACAATACGTTCCTCGGTAGCAGTGGCGGGAGCATCGGATTGCCGATTCCTAACGTGAATGGGGGGATCATAAACCCGAATGGAGGTATCCTGGGTCCGCAACAGCGCGGCACCGGCACTACGGCGGAGGAATACGCGGTAGGCAAAAGCTATCTTGAGGCGCTTGCCGCTTACACCGGCGGCAGGGTTTACGACGCAGGCGCCTCGCGTTTCGGACTTCAGTCCACGTTCGAGGCGATCGCGGAAGAGCTCAAACGCCAGTACAGCATCGGCTACTATCCGATAGACGAAGGCAAGCCGGGCGAACGAAAGAAGATCAAGGTCCGTGTTTACCGACCTAACGTCGTAGTCCGTGCCAGGGACAGTTATGTTGTAGGAAGCAAATAAGGTTGATCGACTGTTGCAGTTGACGGGTATTCCGAGTCCGTCGCATTTGGGGAAACGCCAGGCCGGCGCACTAATGACTCCAGGTAAACCGAGGTCGCGGGAACAGATTTATTGATTTCAACCAGATCTTTTGACTATGTTGGCCAAGGCGATATATTATCTCCCTCAACTTACCCATAAATCCGTTCTTTTATTTAGTTTATGATTCCGGCAGCTTTGCTGCGTTCTGGCAGGAAAGGGTATTTTACTGTTCGACGCGGTCGTGCATTTTTGTTTTGTTTGGCTGAACAAGCACTGTACCCGGGATTAATCTGGCTCTAAGATCATTTTGCTCTTGATGGCTCCGATTGCGGAGCCATCTTTATCAAGTTCGAAAGAGCCACAATCCTTGTTAAGAATGTCCACAACCCAAGATAACCGCCTGCTTCAGATCGCCACTCCGCTTGGAAAGGATTTTCTTCTCCTGGACAGATTCTCCGCCAAAGAAGCACTTTCAGAACTATTTGAATTCGAGGTCGAACTCCTGCATTGGGAAGAGGACCCGGGTTTCAAGAGCACGCCGGTCGATGTCACACAGATACTGGGTAAACAGGTGACCATCAAGATCACCCACCGGGATATGGTGACAAGAGAATACAGCGGCATTGTGAACCGGTTCTCAAAGGGAGACCGGAGTACGAGGTTTTCGAAATATCATGCCACGATAGTCCCGCACATATGGCTCCTGACCCAGAAATTCCAAAGCCGCATTTTTCAGCAGAAGTCCGTGCCGGACATTTTGAGAGAGATCTTTGATGGATTCGAGGTCAAATACGAGCTTACGAAGACTTACAAGCCTCGGAATTACTGCACGCAATATGCTGAAACCGATTATGACTTCGCGTGCAGGATGATGGAAGAAGAAGGGATCTACTTCTATTTTATCCACGAAGAAGGCACTCATCGACTTCTTGTTGCCGATTCTCCTTCCTCCCACAAGAAACTTCCGTCCAAAGATTCGATCAGCTACGGAATTAAGACCCAAACGGATGAGGATTTCATTTCTACCATCACCGGACTTTGGGAAGAAACACAGCTTCAAACCGGGAAGGTCACTTTTTGGGACCAGAATTTTCAATTGCCCCACAAGAACTTAAGCACGTCCAGGACAAGCCGATTCAGCACCGGAGATAATCAAAAGCTCGAAAGATATGTATATCCCGGCGGATACGCGAGAAAGTACGACGGCATCAGCAAATCGGGCGGCGAAACTGGAGACCTGGCCAACGTCACTGATGACAAAGAGAGGACCGCGGATTCCGCCTGGAACGCTCTGGATGCTGAGTACCGGACACTTACCGCCGGTTCGGATTGTTGTTCGTTGGTCGCGGGACACAAGTTTACATTGACGAACCATCCCCACGATGACATCTCCGGCGACTATCTGGTGACCTCCATTTTTCACGAAGCCGAGCAAAATCCAACTTATGTAACGGATGATGATGTCGAGGAGCCTTACGCGAACCGGTTCCGTTTCATTCCCGCGGGTCAGAATTCCGTCCCGTTCGTACCTGAAAGGAAGACGCCGAAACCGTTCATCCGTGGAAGCCAGACCGCCAGAGTTGTGGGACCTGCCGGAGAAGAGATCTTTACCGACAAATTTGGACGGGTGAAGGTCCAGTTCAACTGGGACAGGGATGGCCAGGAGAACAGCGACAGTTCTTGCTGGCTCAGGGTCACTCAGATGTGGGCGGGCAACAAGTGGGGCTCGATGTTCATACCCAGGATCGGTATGGAAGTCGTGGTGAGCTTCCTCGAAGGCGATCCGGATCAGCCCGTCATCACCGGCTGTGTTTACAATCCCGAAACGATGCCCCCCTACACCCTGCCGGATGAAAAAACAAAATCGGGCATTAAGACAGATTCGACAAAGGGCGGCGGCGGCTTTAACGAGTTGCGCTTTGAGGACAAGAAAGGTGATGAGCAGATCTTCGTCCACGCACAGAAGAACCTTGATATCAGAGTCGAGAACGACGAGATGGAGCTGGTCGAAAAGAACCGGCACTTGATCGTCAACGAGAACCAGAAAGAAAAAGTAAAGATAGACAAGCACCTGGAAGTCGGCGGGAACCAGAATGAGAAGGTGACTGGTTCCTACTCGGGCGATGTGAAGCAGAATATAGACATCAAGGCGGGGCAGAACTATGCCGCAGAGTCCGGAATGCAGATGCACCTGAAGTCCGGAATGAGCCTGACGATCGAGACCGGTACGAATCTGACACTTAAAGTCGGCGGAAACTTCATCAACATCAATCCCGGAGGCGTGTTTATAAAGGGCACGATGGTGATGATCAACAGCGGGGGAGCCGCCGGGACCGGTCCGGGGGCCAAGCCGGATCCGCCTCAGGAGCCTAAAGAGGCCGACAAAGCAGTCAAAGGCGAACAGATCAAAAAGAAGACTTCGGAGTCTCCACCGGAGAAACCGAGCATTACGGGTCTTGTCGCGAACGCTTTCACCGAGGCCTCGAGAGACGGCACGCCTTTCATTCCCGGCGGATCGCAGCCCCCGCAGGCAGTCGAGCCTCCTCCTGCACCGGCACCCGCTCCCGCTCCGGCGCCTGTGGTCGTCGCTCCGGTTGAGAAGAAACCCGAACAGAAGACGAAGAAGCACTGGGTCGAGATAATCCTTGTGGATATGGAAGGGAAGCCTGTTCCGAACGTGAAATACAAGATCACGCCTCCCGGCGGCGGCGCTCCAAAGGAAGGCGTGACAGACCAGCACGGTCAGGGCGGCTACTGGAATTGGGACAACAGCGGGGAATGGAAGATCTCGTTCCCTGAGCTTGACCAGGACGCCTGGGATTAGGTTTGCCAGAGATCTGATTGATCCTAAAGAGTTATGGCGCTGAACTACACGGTAAAGCAGGGCGATTGCATATCAAGCATCGCGTATGAACACGGGTTCTTTCCGGACACGCTCTGGAACCACGCCCAGAACAAACAATTAAAGGAAAGAAGGAAAGACCCGAATGTACTGATGCCCGGCGACATTGTCTTCGTCCCCGACAAACGGGTGAAAGAGGTTGGGAAACCGACCGACGAAGTGCATAAGTTCCGGGTGAAGAATACGCCGAAAAGGATACAGATACAGCTCAAGTATATTGACAGTCCGTTGGAAAATACCGCATACACGTTGACGTTTGATGGAAGCGAGATCGACGGCGTCACTGACAGCCAGGGATGGATTAAGCAGTCACTGCCGCCAAATGCGAAAAAAGCTCAAATTTCACTTGGAGATGGCACGACTTTTGATCTTCATCTGGGCTCGCTTGATCCTATTGAAGAAATGTCAGGAATCCAGGGCCGATTGAGGACCCTTGGTTTCTATGATGGTCCGCTCTCGGGCAAACTGGACGAAGACACGACCAGTGCCATTAAACGATTCCAGGCTTACGGCGATTTGGATGTGTCTGGAGAAGTAGATGAGGAGACCAAGAGCCAACTGCAAAAACTAACCGTCAAGTAAAGGCTCGTTAAGATCGGGCATGTACTCTTTTGCCGCGTTAACAGTCAGACTCAAATGGTACTAAGGGGCTAAGTTGTTAATACAGTTAGACATAGTATTTCAGAATAGTAATGCAAATGGCGCTCCGGCTGTTGGCCAAACGGTCACTTGGTCGCTCTCGGATGCAAGTGGAACGGTCATAAAGCGAGGAGTTGGCCCGACAGGGCCAAACGGAAGCCTGCTTGTTGATGGTGTTGACATTGACGAGAAAACGAGGCTGGTTCTCAAGTACGAGATTGGAGGGGTAACTGGCGAGCTGAAGGACATTAAGCTCACCTTCACCACAAAACAGAACAAGATTTTCAACAACGTTCAAAAGGTCCCCCTGACAGAACGCTCCGACGGAACTGCAAAGCTGACAAATCCGAACCGGCATTGGTTGACATATGAAAGCCTTATCAACCTTGATAGATACCGCAAGCCAAGTTGTGAATTCAAATTAGGGCTATTCCTGATTCCCCTCAAGGAAACGAAGATATGGCTCCGCGATGACATTCCCCAGGCAAATTTGAATGCATTTATAAATTCGTTTTTTCCCGACCTGGAACCTAAGAAACTTGAAGAAGCTGCGCGGGATTTCTGGTGGTGGAAACTGGATAGAACAAATGCCGGCGATGAATCAGTGGCTCCGAAACTCGCCCCGGAGAGTCCTCCGAAAACCGTTGCGAATCGAGATGAGAACGTCGTCTTTCTTACGCCTTATGTCGCGATCCCATACAATCGATTCGATAATGAGGGTACTTCGAAAGCGATTGGTACGAATAATCCGAACAATTACCTTCTTCGGCTAAAAGACAGTGCTCCGTTTCTCTTGTCTGCTTGGAAGACCGCTTCCCGAAGTTGTGTCGCCCGGCTTTCCAGCACTCCGATTAAGGAAAAAGGAAAGCCATGGAGGACGGCTGATCCATCATCTTTAGCGCGCGATTTTGAACCATGGAATTACGATACATCTCACAGGTCTGACGGCTTCGAAAACCTCAATGACAACCCTTACGACCTTTCAGCCCGAGACGATAATCTTGATGTCTCACTAAAAGTCGGCGTTGAATACGTAGGAAAAGACTACCAGGGTGGATCAATTCACAAGGACGTTATCGGGGACTGGTTGATCGGCTGCCTCCGCAGTGACTACATTGTCAGGTTTGATAAAGCGAGAAAGCCGCCAAAGAGAGGACTGATCTTGTTAACGGAACTCTTGACTGTGGTTGAGAAAAAATACACCAAGGTGAAGACGGTCGGTGGGAAACTTAAGTCGTACGACGGGATGCAGATCCGAGATATTTCAGCACTCGACAAAACCAAACTCTACATGGCGCCTTTGAACTTGCCATTAGTTAGTCTGGATCTAAAGGAATACAGGGAGCCATTTCACTACCTGAAACTAAGGACTGAAGATCCTGACCGAATTTCCTGGGTCGAGTTTTGGAAGAATGCGTATGCAAGCACACTTGGACGAGGAAAAGCCCTCCTGTTGATTCGATACGGAATGCAGTTCCTCAATCCGAACCAACAGAACTACTTGCTTGAGTTTGATACCAATGGCAAACCGACTGGACAGATAGCGATTAGGGATCTGAATGATGTGTTGATGCACCGGGAAGTGGTCTGGGCTCTATTTGACGGACCGGGACTGCCGCCTCAAGAACCGGGTGGGTGGACGGAGTTGGGAAAACTTAATGAGCCGGTGCTGAAATTTGAGTTTACTGAAGGTAGGCCAAAGAAAGAGGGGTTTTCGCTGAAAAAGGGTGAGGAGACCGGGTCAATGACGGACCCCCAATTTGGTCTACCGGGTACTCAGATGCTCTGGCAGCGGTTCTCATCGTTTGGGAATATCGAGAAAGGTGCGAAAGGTCTTGAAGAGGATATGGTGCTGTTCAAGTCTTTGATGGTTACAATGTCCGAATGGGGCATTGCGCACAACAAATCCTATATTTCGACTTTGGAAGCTCATTTGGGAATGAACATACGGGGGATCGAATGGTCACGATACCCCGAACCGAAAAGGTACCTGTCTATTTCTGCCAATGGCTATGCTGCTGCACAGGATGAACTGAGTCCGAAAATCAAGCAATACACTTCCACTTCTGAAGATCTGAAGATTGAAGGGCTTTCCATCGCCAAACTGTCTGAAACCCTAAAACAATCGTTCGATTTCTCCTCGACAATTTACAAGGACGAATTCCTCACTCAGGAGTGCATTATCATTAGCGGTTCTGGTTTCGCGGCCCCGCTGGAGATCAGAATGGGCGGTGGTGAAACTCCTTCAATTGTAAACAGCAACTACATCAGGTTTGATTCGAAGACAATAGTAATTGCCCCCAGTCCGGGATTTAGCGACATAAGAAAGGAATCGGGCAAAGTGGTAGTCCTTAATACCGACAAGGCTGTATCCGCACAGTGCAGTTTTGTTAAGGATCCCGATTCCTTAAATGAACTGCGTTGGGAAGACAAGTATTCGAAGGTGATTCACGATCTTCTCGCAAGCCAAGCCGGCCAGGACGCGATCAAAGCGTGCCGGAACCGGGGGTGGGTGGAACTTCCGCCAAAATTCACGCTGACATTCTTTGGCAAGGATCAAGCTCCCAAAGCCTGGACGAAGGTGAAGATCGTCACAAGCAGTGGATCATGGGATGACGTAACGGATGCGGAAGGAAAGATCAAGGTCTATGATTCAGATCTAAAAGGAAGCTACTATCAGATTCCAGGATTGAGCCACAAAACTTACGGTGTAGAACTGGCTAAATCAACCGGCGGAATTCAGCTCGACGGGACCTCAGAACCCATAACAGTCAGTTGCAGTTGACGATTGAGCGTGAGATCGCAACCGTACATATCCGGATAGTGATAGTTACATGATCTCGCAAACTCGGTGTGAAGGCTCAGGATCCGAATGAAAATGGAGTTTAGTTTCCAGTACTTTGGTTAGTTCAATAATGCCCGAGAATCATAACTTCAAGAAAGGTGAATGCCTCGATTGCATTGCGGAAGAAAAACACCTAGTTGGATCGTCGGTCTGGAGCAGATCTGAAAATTCCGCTCTCAGGCTGAAGCGGGGCGACAAAGGACGAATTGCTCCGGGTGATGTGGTCCTCATACCCGATCCGCGGCCGAAGGAGGTTGGTAGAGCCACAGACCAGGTTCACAAGTTCGTTCTGAAGAAAGGACCCCATCCTCATTGGATAGAGATCGAGCTGATCGACGAGAACGACAAGCCCGTCCCGGGAACCAAATTCAAGGTCAAGTTCGCTAACGGGGTGGAGAGGGTAGGAACGCTTGAC
>JAHEEZ010000349.1 GCA_024640445.1 Acidobacteriota bacterium
ATCGCACGTGGGATGACAAAGCTAACAGCCCCCTTGATCGGTTTGTTTGCCGAGATCGAAACCTGTAGTCGTCCCGCAGACTCGGGCGAATACGTGACCGTATAGCCGAACAACTGTTGGGAATAGGTCCATGAAGCTGTGGCCGCGAGAACCAAAAAGATCCTGGTCCAGAATTGGATTGGTCTGGGAAGCATTTTCATCGACTATTCCTTTATTGGCCGAACGGACCGGATTACTCGAAAAGCTGCCATTTCGTCCGGGTGTAAGCGATCTGAAACCCGTTCTTCTGGGCGTTTCGCTGCGACTGGCTGCCGGGCGCCGCGCCCATCATCGCGAGAGTGCAGTCTTTGTCCCCGGCGAACCGTAGGCGGTCTTGGAGAAGTGCGTTCTGAGCCCCGCGCCTGCGGAATTCAGGCCGGGTGCTCGCTCCGGCAAGAATGCAGACGTTGTCGAAGATTATCAGCATTCCTGTGGCGATCGGCTCACCGTCAAGCTCTGCAAGAAACGGATACGATCCGGAGCACTGCGCACTCACGCTTCCGAAACCGAACATGAAATCCGCCAGGCCTTCGTGCTCGGTCGCCCAGGCTGTCGCGGATGTCTTCGCCCAAAGTTCGTGCTCGCCTTCATCGATCACGCGGGTATTCAACTCAGGAGAAAGCTCGGCTGGTTCATCAGATGTTTCCGTGAGTTCACGACACATCACTGTGGTCAGCTCGATCGGGCGATAGCCCCTTTCGCCGAGCAGGGAAAGGATGGACTGGTCCGCCATCGGGCTGACTTCGTGAAACACCGGAGCGCCGCGATCGATGAAGAACTCCTCAAGCTGTTCGAGGTGTTCGGAAGTCGCTTCTTCGAACATCCCTAAACCGAAGGTCTGTGTCAGAGGGGATTCGGCACCGTCATACATAGCGTACGTCCCGCCTACTTCGATCCATTCAGCTCCGCTGGAAGGATCCAGCCGCGCTCGCGTTTCGACAAAGTCCGCGTTCGCGCGCCCTTCGGCGCGTTCAAGTTTTTGAGACAGGGTCTTGTCAGAAATGATCATCTGGGTGTATCCGCCGAGGTCTTATGGAGGTTCAGAATCCGGTCTGCGAAAGGAATGCCGCTCGTGATCCGTTATTCCGGTTCTAGCACATCTCTTGTGCCTGCGACCTCGATCCCGCAGAATTCCAGGTCTTCCGCCTTTCCGGGGTTGCCGGTCAAAAGTATCACGGAACTAATTCCCAGATCATTCAGGATCTCCGCTGCCGGGCGAAAACTGCGTGCGTCTTTTAAGAAACCGGCTTTTTCGTACGCCTCGCCCTGAGATAGACCGACGTTCTTGAAGGGAATGCTTGCCATCAGCGCAAGATGACCGTTGCCTTTTCCTTCCTGGTCGAGATAAACGATAACCCCGGTGCCCAGACTTTGGATCATGGCCTGCGAAGCGGCCATTTCAGCCGCGCATTCGCATTCCGCACTGTTGAACACGTGACCGCCGATACAGGCCGAATGGATGCGGCATAGGACATCGGTCTTGCCCTGGACGTCGCCCATCACAAGCGCGATCGATTCCTTTTGACCGTCGTAATAGAGGACCTCCTGAAATTCCCCGAATCTTGTGTTCAGGTTCCTGTCAGCTAAACGAACGATCATAGTTCCATTCCCGCAGTCTTTTCACTTAAGACCGCTTAGCATAACCGCGTTCCTCAGGCCCTCGCCGCGGGTGATCGCGACGCGCTTTCCATCCCAGGAATAGTCTCTTCTTTGTATCCAGGGCCGCCCGAAATCCGTGAGCCTTATTGGTTCACCTCCGGCGACCGGCTGCGCCCAAAGATCGCTCTTTTCTCCGTTCGAGACAATGTACGTGATCTGCTTCCCGTCGGGGGTCCACAAAGGTCCGCGCGCGGTCGCGATCGTGGCCGGAACTTCGAATTTCTTTATCAGCGCGCCTCCATCGACTCCGAAAATGCCAAGGCTGAAAAACTGGTCGTTCTCGGCCAGATAAAAACACGCGAGCATCGTACCGTCGGGTGAGAAGCTCGGTTCGGCAGAGGGCAGTTCGGTCAGCCTCTCCGATCTTCCTCCGGCGATCGGCACTCTGAAGATGCTCTGTCTGCCTGCGGGCCAGCCAGAGAACGCGATGAACTTCCCATCGCTGGAGAACGCGGGACTCTCCGGACCGATCACCCCCGTATCGATCCTTGTGGGGTTTCCACCGGCGAGCGGCACTTTGTACAACTGGAAGCCGTCGATCGGCGAGGAGTAGACGACGGTTTTTCCATCCGGCGAGACCTGCGGTTCCGCTTTGGAGATCTTGTCGTTGGTGATCTGCCGTTGCCCCGAACCATCGGCGTTCATTATCCATACTTCTCGGGCGCCGCTTTGGTCTGATATGTAGACGATCCGTCCGTCGGGACTCCAACTCAGTCCCCAGGTGTCTCCCCGCCCGGGAAGCACTTCAACGGCGTTCATCGGATCCAGATCGGGCGACACCCATACTCCGGAGCGGATCTCTTGTTCCGTAGTTACGAGCCGTGAACCGTCCGAAGTGATCGAAAGGCCCCTATAGTCCTTATCATTCCTCGTGAGCTCTGCGGCCGCGCCGTCAGGGAAGGAAACCCTCCAGATCCGCATAGTTTCACCGGCGATCCTGGTAGCAGATAAGTAGACAAACTCTCCCGACGGGTCCCACACGATTCCGCCGCTATCGATATAGTCCCACCGGTCTGCGCCGAGACTGGTTAGAGAGTTGTCATCGAGAGAATAAACCGCGAGTGAGAGCGTAGGCTTAGGCGCACGTGTATCGTCGCCTTCCACGATGATCAGCCGCTTCCCGTCAGGCGACCATGGAGAACCGGATTCAACCCAGGTTTCGGCCTTGCCTGACGCCGCCTTGCGAGGATTCGAACCGTCCAGGTCCGCGATCATGATCGCCGTTTCCGTCGTCTTATAGTCCTCTTCGTAATACGCGATCCTGGTTCCGTCCGGGGAAAGGCTGAAGGACATGGACGCTATCGGCACCGGTACGGGCGAGCCCCCGAGCGTAGCGACCTTGTATACGGATTTCCTCTTCCCGGCATCAATGGCCGCGAAATAGACGAAATTGCCGTCCGGGGAAAACACGACGTTGTCGATATCTTCGAAATCCCCTTCCTTTAGGATCTCTACCGTG
>JAHEEZ010000350.1 GCA_024640445.1 Acidobacteriota bacterium
TCGCCGACCGAGGCGTTCAGCGCGTCGAAAAGATAAGGATTCCCCTGCTTGCGGAGCGTGTTGAGCGAAGCCTTTAAGGTGTCCGCGTCATCCGTCCATTCCTGGATTATTTCCGGCTTCTCGTCATAAGCGATCACGTATAGCTGGTCGCCGTCGAAGATCTCGTAGGCAAACTCCATCACGGCATTTTGCAGCTCGGCGACGCTTGCCGGTACTGTCTGTGAATTATCGACGAGGATGACTATCCGGGCGGGGGACGGGTCGTAGCTGAAGTTCTTGATCCGCTGTTCGACGGCGTTCTCATAAAGGTAAAGGTTCCCGACCCTGATCGGATCGGTCTTGCCGTCGGTGCGTGAGGCGGTGACCGAAATGATGGAGCCGTCGAGAAGCGAGCCCGTATTCCGGATGCTGTGCCCTGACTGCGCTGCCGCCGATACGGCGAACAGCGACAGCAGACATATCAGGCCCGTCATCCTTCTTGCAAGAACTTCCGTCATTTGTTCAGTCTTTATCTTTCTTTCCGGACGTTTCCGTCGTGGTTCCTTTATCTTTTGCCCCCTGTGATGCAGGTTTGTCCGCAGCGGTTGATTCGCCGCCCGCCGATTTGTCCTTCGACGAGGAATCGCCGTTCTTCTTTCCGGCGTAATCCGTTACGTACCAGCCCTCGCCTTTGAATTGGAATCCGGAGAGCGACCATTGCTTGGCAAGTTCGCCGCCGCATTCTTCACAGGTTGTAAGCGGATCGTCGGTCGTCTTCTGGATCTTCTCAAGATGCGATCCGCAGCTTAGACATTTGTATTCGTAAATAGGCATAATTACCGTTATCCCGATAACGTGATATCGCGTTACGATTATAAGAATCGGGCTTCGCCATAAGCAAATTCGTTCGAACCATTTCGAACGAAGCGTAATCAAAGGGCGGCGAACTTACCTGAACAAGGGGACTTAAGAAAACAATGAAAATAGCTTTGGTTTTGGCAGCAATGCTTTTCGCTTTTACATCGGTCACATCCGCCCAGGATGAAAAGCGCGCGGAGGATCTGCCGCTTCAGACCGTAAAGTCCGTGGACCTGGACAGGTACGCGGGGCAGTGGTTCGAGATCGCGAGATATCCGAACAAGTTCCAGAAGAAGTGTGTCGGCAACACAACCGCTACTTACAAGAAACTTGAGAACGGAAGGATCGAGGTCCTTAACGAGTGCCTGAAAGAGAACGGGGATGTGCAGAAGGCGAAGGGCGAGGCGAAGGTTGTTGACGAGAGCTCCAACACAAAGCTCAAAGTCAGGTTTGCGCCCGGATTTTTGTCGTTCCTGTCCTTCGTATGGGGAGATTACTGGGTGATCGATCTGGACGAAGATTACAAGTACGCGGTCGTCGGCGATCCCGCGAGGGATTACCTTTGGATCCTCAGCCGCACGCCCGAACTCGAAACCGCGGTCTACCAGGACATCCTGCGTCGGATCGAAGTAAAGGGCTTCAAGCCGAACAAGCTGATCGAAACCCCTCAGAATGTTGATGTGATCAAGGGCCAGGTGATCGAGAAATCGGGAAGCTGAGAGGGAAGGAGACAGGAGATCTACGTAGGGGCAGCACCTGTGGCTGCCCAACCAAGATCAGCGGACACAGATAAGCACGGATCTTCAAACAGAACTGAAAAGGGCCCCGTATCTCGGGGCCTTTTCCTATTAAAAATATCCTTCTTGGATCTGTGTTCATCTGTGTCCAAATTCTTCTTATTCAACAACGCCAGCCGCCATCTCTTCCTCTGCCTCGTGCTCAGCCAGAAAGCGCTCCGCGTCGATCGCCGCCATGCAGCCCGTGCCTGCCGCGGTGACCGCCTGCCGATAGTAGCTGTCCTGGGCGTCGCCGCTCGCGAACACGCCTTCGATGTTGGTCTTCATTGAGGAACCTTCGGCCTTCAGATAACCGACGTCGTCCATATCAAGCCAGCCTTCGAACAGTTCGGTGTTGGGTTTGTGGCCGATCGCGACGAAGACACCGCCGGTTTCGAACACGGATTCCTCTTCGGATACATTGTTATATATGCGCACGCCGGTGACGCCTTCGGTCTGGCTGCCGAGGATCTCTTTCACCTCCGTGTCCCAGAGCACCTCGATCTTCTCGTTCTTGAGGACGCGGTCCTGCATTATCTTCGAAGCGCGGAATTCGTCGCGCCTGTGGATGATGGTGACCTTTGAGGCAAAGCGCGTCAGGAACATCGCCTCTTCCATCGCGGTATCTCCGCCGCCGATCACGACGACGGGTTTTTCGCGGAAGAAGAAACCGTCGCAGGTCGCGCATGCCGAAACGCCGTTGCCGCCCAGTCCGTTCGGGACGGGGTCTTCTCCGGGGATCCCCAGCCACTTCGCGGAGGCTCCGGTCGAGATGATCAGCGTGTCCGCCTTGATGATCGTCGTTATCTCTTCGGAGTCTTCGCTCGCCTTGCCGTACAGCGTGAACGGCCTCTCGCTCAGATCAACCTTATCGATCCATGTCTGCAGAAACTCGGTTCCGAACCTTGCGGCCTGTCCGCGGAACTCGTCCATCAGCGCCGGGCCCATTATTCCGTCGGTGAAACCCGGATAATTCTCTACTTCGGTCGTGATCGTCAGTTGGCCGCCGGGTTGGGGGCCTTCTATGACGACCGGTTCGAGCTGCGCCCTTGAGGCGTAAATGGCGGCTGTCAGACCCGCGGGACCTGATCCCAGGATCACTACTTTCTTCCTTATCTCGTCTTGAGGCATATCTGAGCTGAAACTCTCCTTTCGCGGTCCGGCCTGGGGCGCCGCACGGCTCTTAAATGTCTTAAACGCAAGGTATCAGTATAAACTCGCTGCCGACGACAAGTCGAACCCGCGCCTTCCCGCGAACACATGTAATACAAGCCGCCGGCCTTTGTATTCCCGTTCTTGAATTCCGTTGAACCGTGATTGACAGCCGCCAATTGTGCTAAACTCTATGCATTTCCTGAAAGCGGTTCGTGTCTTCTACCCATATGTCCACCACGATGCAGCCTCAGTTCGAAGAAAAGCGGTTTGCCCTGCGAATGGGGCTTCGGCTCCCGATAGTTGTTTCGGGTCGTACGGACGACGGAGCGACGTGGAGCGAGCCCACGGAAACGGACAACATCTCCACCACCGGAGCTCTGTTCCA
>JAHEEZ010000351.1 GCA_024640445.1 Acidobacteriota bacterium
CTCCCCGTTCAACCCCACGTACTTCCGCCCTGCGTTTCACCGATTTGAATGTCCGCAGCGCATCACCAACCGTGTCCGCTGAGATTCCCCAGGCGTCCGCAGCGATCATCACCGAAAGACAATTACGGACATTAAATTCGCCGATCATGGGCGATTCAAACTCTCCCCAAAGCCTGCCTTCCCTGTACACCGAAAATCGCGTCATCTCACCGGAGAAATCAATATCCCGCGCCTGCCATTTCGCGTCTTCCGAGGTCCCGAAAGTCTCTACTGTGGTGCACAGTTTCCCCTCCATCTCTGCGAGCACCTCGCGCACGACTGACGAATCGATACCCGCGATAAGCCTGCCGTTTCCGGGAACGAGGTTCATCAATCGTGAGAACTGGAACTTGATGTCCGTGAGATCGCGGTAGATATCGGCGTGATCGAATTCAATATTGCCGATGATCGCGATTTCAGGCAGGTAATGCATGAACTTCGGTTTCTTGTCGAAATAGGCAGTATCGTATTCGTCGCCTTCGATCACGAAATAGTCGCTGTCGGTCACGCGAAAGCTCGCGCCGAAATTCTGCACGACCCCGCCCACAAGGAAAGAAGGATTGAGCCCCGCGCATTCGAGGACCCAAGCCGCGATGCTCGTAGTAGTCGTCTTTCCGTGCGTGCCGGCGACCACCAGCGAACGCCGGCCTCGTATGAACTCGGTCTTGACGGTTTCGGCCTGCGAATAGTACGGGAGCTTTCTGTTGAGCAGTTCCTCAAGCTCCGGATTCCCGCGCGAGATGGCGTTGCCGACGATGTACCGATCAGCTCCAATGTCAATATTCTCAGGCTTGTATCCTTTGAGGATCTCGATCCCAAGTTCCTCAAGTTGAGTCGACATCGGCGGATAGACGTTCTGGTCCGATCCCGTCAATTTGTGTCCCCGCGCCTGAAGCATTCCGGCAAGACTCGCCATCGCGGTTCCGCAGACCCCTATAAGGTGATAGTGCATATTGTTTGAAGTTCCCCCCGGCGGAAGAAATGGAAAAAGCCGGAGTAGGAAGAAAAAGTATATTATTTGCCGACTCGCGGGTAAAACTCCGGCAAAAATACGTTTAAGTAAGTTGCGCTCTTTGATTGCCCGCGCACGAACGTGGATAATCGTGCGGGAGCCGGGCTATCAAGGGCTCCTTTTGAAATTCAGAAATTATTCTTCGTGAAAGATGATGAGAAAATTACTAAAGATCATACTCGTACTTTTGGTTCTTGCCCTCCTCGCGTTCGCTGGTTTCATCGGGTACGTGGTCACATTCTTGCCAAACATTCCTCTCGAAAAGGTCGAGATCGAATACACCCACGACAGGATCAAACGAGGGGAATACCTGGTTAAGAATGTCGCGCAGTGCCTGGACTGCCATTCGGAGCGCGAATGGTCGAAATTCTCAGGGCCGCTGAAACCGGGAACGGAAGGCAAAGGCGGCGAGAAGTTCGATCAGAAAGCGGGTTTTCCGGGAAGCTATACCGCTCCGAACATAACGCCGCACCACCTGAAAGACTGGAGCGACGCCGAACTCTTGCGGGCGATAACATCCGGCGTCAGCCGCGACGGCAGGCCCTTGTTTCCGATAATGCCCTATCCCAACTACGGGAAGATGGACCGTGAAGACATTTACGCGATCATTTCGTACATTAGGTCCCTGCCTTCGATCGAGAGCACGACGCCTCCGGCGAAGTCCGATTTCCCGATGAGCATCATCATTCACGGTATACCATCGAAACCTTCGTTCGTTGCCAAGCCGTCGAGGTCAGACAAGGTCGCGTACGGTGGATATCTCGCGAATGCGTCGGTCTGCGCGGAATGCCACACGAAGACAAATAGAGGTCAGATAATAGAGGAGCTTATGTATTCCGGCGGCAGGTTCGTCGATTCGGGAAACGGCGCCGTACAATCCGCGAATATCACCCCTGACAAAGAAACCGGGATCGGCGCCTGGAGCGAGAAGGATTTCATCGCCCGCTTCAAAGCGTTCGACAAGAATTCCGGCAATTACGAGGATGATTCGGTGAAGCCGGGCGACTTCAATTCGCCGATGCCATGGCAGGCTTATGCGGGAATGAGCGACGAAGACCTCGCTGCGATCTACGCTTACCTGATGACGGTGAAGCCGATTCAGAACAAGGTGCCGAAGCAGTCCTCTGTCCCTAAGAAGCAGTGAGATCTGTCAGTAGCCCGACCGTGAGGGAGGGCGTGGAGCGGAAGCGAGCGGTATGCGACTAACTCTGCAATCGTTAAGAGCAGCGCTTCGCGCTGCCCAGGACGTGCGAAGCACGGCTAAATTTCGTTGTTAAGGATCGCATCGGGCGCGGCCCGATGATGCAGCGCAGAGCGCTGCTCTTAACGATAGGCTCACCGCCCGACCCGTAAGCGGATGGACTAAACGATACTCTGCTCACTGCTTACCGCTCACCGGTTTTAGCATCGACGCGAACGGGATCTCTTTCACGGTCTTGTAGATGTCGACCTCCATATCCGCAAAGTTGGTAGTCGCCGGTACCGGCTTCTGGGTCTCAAGATCCGTGAACTCCTTCGTTTCCTTCAGGACCTTGCCGTTTTCATCGAGCAGGCTTATTCGCGTCACGATAATGTTGCCCTGGAAGGTCCTGAGTTCCCTACGGATGCCCGCCGCGCTTCCGTCCTTTCTGAAAGCGTATTCGACATACAGCGCCCAGTCTCCCGACGGTGACGAGTACGTGAAATTGACCGCAACCGGAATCTCGTCTTGAAACCAGATGTAGGCGAGCGTGTAACTCTCTTCTTCCTCCCTGGAGTTCTCAAGTTCCTCTTCGGAAACGTACTTCTTCCAGACGGGCTTCGAGTTTTCGTTGTAATCGGACACATCCGCTATGATGAGGTGCGGGCTGCCCTGCTTGTTGGAGAATTCACTTACGGATTTGACGTAGTCGCGCACCGCTGTCAGCGCGGGATCTTCAACGGAGGGGTTTTGCGCCATGCAGGCGGCCTGTGCAAAAAGCAGCGCCACGGCCCCTAGTAGCACGGATCTGAGCATCATCGGTTTATCCTCGCGTCCCCGCGGATCACCCGATCGCAGAGCGCATCTTTTCCATCGCGCCTTCAAGAATGTGATCCTCTCGCGCAATGCAGATCCGCAT
>JAHEEZ010000111.1 GCA_024640445.1 Acidobacteriota bacterium
CGGGCACAGTCTCTGCCTATGTCGGCGTGAACCTCCGAAAGCGTCTCATTCGTTTCCGCCAGCCCACGGGTCGTGTCGACGAACATGTTCTCTCCAGCGGGTTCCGTTCGCGGTTCCGGCACAGGCTCGGCTGTCGGTTTCTCACTTGATCGAGGCAAAGTCTCTTCTCGCTCCCTATTGTCAAAATCGGTAAGCCTCATCGACCGCAATATCTCATCCTTTCGGGCCGGCGCTCTTTCCGGCGCATGTTCCTGAGGCGTTCTGGCAGTCAGTTCATTCAGGTCCGGTACATAGGTCTGGAATTCCGAATGCGCGATCTCGGGCTCCACGTGAGTTTCTACCGCTGGAAGGCCGGCGTTGATCGAATCCACTCCCAGTTCCTTCAGGAACCGGAGCTGTTCCGCGATCTCCGCGCAGATTCCCTCATATTCGTTTGTCGGTCCGCTCATCTTGCGAGGCGCTCCCTGCGGAAAACAACGATCTCGTCCAGGATCCTGTCGGCCATTGCCGTCTTTTGCATCAGCGGCAAGCGGACAGGGCTCTCGGCGCCGGATACAAAGATCGTGGCGATGTTCGTGTCCGTATTGAAGCCGGCGCCTTGTTTCGTTATGTCGTTGGCGACCACCAGGTCCAGCTTCTTCCTTTCGAGCTTGGATTTCGCGTACTCTTCGACCGATTCCGTTTCCGCTGCGAACCCGGCGACTATCAGCCCCGGGTGCCTGTTTTCAGAAACATACGAAAGAATGTCCGGCGTCTTCTCAAGCTCAAGCGTCAGCGTGTCCCTGCCATCCTTCTTGATCTTCGAGGCCGCAGCGTTTCGCGGCCTGTAATCGGAAACCGCCGCGGCGCCCACGAATACCGTTGACGCTGAGAACTCCCGCTCTACGGCCTCGAACATTTCCCCTGCCGAAAGAGCGCTGATCAGTCGAACCCCGTTTGGCGGATCCGCCGTGACCGTTCCAGCGACGACGGTGACGGCTGCGCCGCGCGCCAAAGCGCGCCTGGCGAGCGCGAAGCCCATTTTTCCGGATGAACGGTTCGAGATGAACCTGACCGGATCGATCGCTTCGCGCGTGCCCCCTACGGTGATCAGGATCTTCTCATCCTTCAGGTCCAATTCCTCGGGTTCCGGCCTTTCCGCCTCGGCTTCGCCGGCCGGAACCGCGCCGAGCATCCCGATCGCCTGACGCGCGATATTTTCGACATCCTCAAGTTTGCCCGTCCCTACAGTCCGACAGGCAAGTTCACCCGCGACCGGTTCGACAAACCTGACGCCGTCAGAGCGCAGCTTCTCGATATTCCTCTGCGTCGAAGGATGCTCCCACATCGAGGTGTTCATGGCCGGCGCAACCAGGACCGGAGCTGTAGAAGCAAGGTATGTCGAGGTAATGAAATCATCCGCGATGCCGTTTGCGAACTTCGCCAGGATGTTCGCGGTTGCAGGCACGATCAGGAAAAGGTCGATCTCTTGTGAGAAGTTGACGTGCGCGATCGGGTCCGGATTCGAAGCGTCGTAATCATCGACTAGCACGTAGTGGCCGGACAGCGCGCGAAAAGTCAGAGGCGCCACAAATTCGGTGGCGTGGCGGGTCATCGCCACTCGAACATCGCATCCGGCCTTCTGGAGAAGCCGCATCACCTCGACCGCCTTGTACGCCGCGATGCCGCCGCTGACGCCCAGACCGACCTTGGCTCGTTTGACCGTTTCTATATCACTCATCTGTTTGCAACCGTCCGACGATTCTAGCACTTACGCGATTCTCTTGAAAGCACCGCGCTCCGCTGTGCAGTGAGTCGAGCGAACGGTTCAGTGGTGGGAAGTTTATGTTAGAATTGACCTTATCGAATTTAGCCGTTTTAACTGCAAGCCCGTTGCTTTCGGGTTTGGAATACACTTCAGCCAGAGGGTTCCGGATTTATGGGAGAGGAAAGCAAGAGCCTTCAGCCCGGCCTTTTTGATTCGGCGGTCGAAAATGTCAGAATCGATGAGGTGATCAGGTACGCCCTGGGCGATTTTCAGAAGCGTGGGTTTGTACTCGCGGAAAGGAAACTGGCCCTGGACAGGCTTTTGGGCGCCTTTCGCAGGGCATTCGAACGCTTTGGAATCGAGCCCCTTGGAGATTCCAACCTCGTAGACAGGCTTGCGGAATCAGGCGCGTTTATCGAAGAAGTACCGGATTACGTCGCGAAACATCCTTATCGCGTAACTGTTCCCGCGGAACTTGCAGAATCAAGCAGGGAATTCTACGCAGCCTGTGTAGAGTCGGATTCCGAACCCGCATAGGACTTGTGAATTGATGAACAAAGAACAACAGAGATTCAGCGAACTTTGGACCTATGTCGAAAGCCATCGGCCGGCGATCGAGGCGGCCTTGGGGGCGAGCCTTCCGCTCGCACCGGCTCACGTCGAGACCCGCTTCAACGAGGCGCTCGAGTATTCATTGTTTCCCGGAGGCAAGAGGTTCAGGCCGGTCCTGACACTCCTTGGCGCGGAACTCACCGGCGGAGATCCTGCGGAGGTGATGCCGGCTGCGGTCGCGGTCGAGTTCATCCATACCAGCTCTCTGATTTTCGATGATCTGCCCTGCATGGACAACGCCAGCGAGCGCCGCGACAAGGCGTCCCTTCACGAGAAGTTCGGCGAAGGCATGGCTGTGCTTGTGGGGTTGGCGCTCCTGAATGCTTCCTATCCGCTGGTTTTCGCGAACCACTCCGGAAGTCCTGAGAAGGCGATTCAGGCGCACTCTGAGATCTCAGAATGTATCGGCGCGGCCGGAATGGTCGGCGGACAGTCCGTCGATCTGGCGCTTGTGACCGGTGTCGGGTCTCTGGAAGATGAGACGGCGGCGCCAAATGAGTCAATTCGCAATTTGAAGACGTCCGCGTTAATGCGTCTCGCGCTGAGGACCGGTGCGATCCTCTCCGGAGCAACTTATATAGAACTTGCCGCGCTCTCCAGATTTGCTCAACTTCTTGGCGACGCATACCAGCTCAGCGATGACCTGATCGACATGAAAGAGGATTCTGAGATCTTCAGCGAAGACAGGAAAACCCTTGCGATCGACGAGGGCGAGGGGGCGGCGCGCCTTAAACTCGAAACGACCGTCAGCGAGGCAAAGCGGATACTGATCGACAATTTCCCGAGCAGCGACGCTCGCAGCGTGCTTGTACAGTTGACCGACTATCTGGCGGAGCGCCGCGCCTAAAGTGGCCGCGGCTTGCGTCACAACCCTTCCCAGCTTACTTCAAATGGTCCAGACCGAGATCGAAAAGGCCTACAGATACTGCGAGAACGTAACGCGGACCCACGCGAAGAGTTTCTATTTTGCCGCGAAATTTCTTCCAAAGTACAAACGGAAAGCGGTGTACGCCGTTTACGCATTCTGCCGCCACGTTGACGACGAGGTCGATGAGTCGGGATTTGAAACCGAAGCTCAGGCGGCAGCAGCAGTAAATGTATGGCAGGAGAGGCTGGACGGTGTCTATGAAGGTCTTGAGTCCGACGACAATCCAGATGATGAGGGTCCCAGGGCGAAGGCGCTGTCATACGTATTCACTGCCTGGAAGGACATCCTCCGGGAATATCCCATTCCCCGGCAGGCGGCGCTTGATCTCACAAAGGGCGTTTTGATGGATACGTACAAGAAGCGATACGCGACATTCGAGGAACTATACGTGTACTGCTACCGCGTCGCCTCGACGGTGGGCTTGATGTCTTCGGAGATCCTCGGATATTCCGACCGGAAGGCGCTTGAATACGCCGAAGCGCTGGGAGTTGCGATGCAGATGACCAACATCCTGCGGGACGTTCGCGAGGACGCGGCAATGGGTCGGATCTACCTGCCGGCAGAGGATCTTTCAGCGTTCGGCGTTACGGAAGAACAGATCATGAATGGCATTTGCGATACGGGATTTACCGATCTGATGCAGTTCCAGGTGCTTCGCGCCCGCGAACTGTACGCGTTGGGGGAAAAGGGAATCGCATATCTTGAAAAGGACACCAGGTTCACCGTTCTATTCGCGTCCAGGATCTATGCCCGCATTCTCGACGAGATCGAGTCGCTTTCGTTCAATGTGTTCTCGGAAAGGGCGCATACGACAAAAGCCCAGAAGATCCTGGCGATGCCGTCGATCTGGTTTGAGGCAAGGAAGATCCAAAATGTTTCGACGGATCCGGAATAATACGGGAGACTTCGTACCTCTATATCATCAGTGAACTAATTTTCTGTGGAGGTTTTGATGAGATCTTTCTTCTTCGTATTTTTTGTATCTGCGGTCGTGTTGGCGTTCGGTTCCTTATCGCTGGCTCAGTCGTCCCCGGCGAGCGACGGTGAAGGGGAACTTACAAGGGAACTTCTTGAACTTGAAAAGAAGTCGACGACGACTGCATCCGCCGAGGTGCTTGAGGCCGGTCGGAAAGGCACAGATGAGATCAGGAATTCGGGTATTCTTGAATCGGCCTTAAATGTGGGCAAGGGGATGCCGGAGTTTACTTTGGATGATGCTTTCGGCAAAGCCGTATCGAGCACTGATCTGTTGAAGAAGGGCCACATCGTGCTGGTTTTTTACAGAGGCGCATGGTGTCCTTACTGCAATCTCTATTTGAGGGGACTGCAGAAACGCCTTTCTGATTTCGAGTCGAAAGGGGCCCAGCTTGTAGCGGTCTCGATCGAACCCCCTGACAGATCCCTGGCAGTACTCAACAAGAACAAGCTGGATTTCACAGTATTAAGCGATCCCGGCCTCAAGGTGGCCCGCCAATTCGGCATAGTCTACGAACTGCCATCGGTCGTCGATGACGTCGTCAAGGGTCTCGGCTTCGATATCGGAAAATACAACGGAACCGAAAGAACGGAGCTTCCCCTTGCCGCGACCTACGTCATAAGCTCCAAAGGGGAGATCAAGTATGCGTTTCTGGAGGCGGACTACAAGAAACGCGCCGATCCCGTTGAGATCCTTTCGATTCTGGATTCTCTGAACTGATGTTTGGACTTGGGTGCAAAAGTGAACGGGGAGAGCGGGATATGATAATCTGAACGGGTTTTCACACGGAGCAGAATATGAAAAGATTTTTTTCGGCGGTTCTACTGATCACGCTCGTCGCGATGCCTGTTCTCACTCTTGCTCAGAAGCCCGGCAGGCCCGGAGTGCTTCAGCTGCAGTCCCCGCAGAATCCTCGCCTTGGGTTTGTGATACACGGCGGCGCGGGAGTGATCACCAGGGGAAGCCTTACGCCGGAAGAAGAGGCCGAGTACAGAAAGAAGCTTGAAGAAGCTGTCCTTGCCGGGTATGCGGCGCTCAAGGCTGGAAAAACAGGCCTTGACGCGATCGAGATAGCTATCCGCATACTAGAGGACTCACCGCTCTTCAATGCCGGAAAAGGTGCCGTGTTCACTGCGGACGGCAAGAACGAGCTTGACGCGGCGATCATGGACGGCAAAAGCCTGAATGCCGGAGCAGTTGCAGGCCTTCACCACATAAAGAATCCGATTACGTTGGCAAGGGCGGTAATGGAAAAGTCGCCGCACGTGATGATGATCGGCGAAGGGGCTGAGAAGTTCGCGAAGGAACAGAACATGGACTTTGTCCCGGAAAGCTACTTCTTTACCCAGAGGCGATGGGATTCGCTTCAGAAGATAATCAAGCAGGAGAAGGAAAACGAAAAGAACAAGAAGAGCTCTTCGTTCGAGGGCGTCCCGGGTTCTTTGAGGGAACTTCCTTCGAACAAGTTCGGCACCGTCGGCGCGGTCGCCCTGGACAAGGACGGAAACCTCGCCGCAGGAACCTCGACCGGCGGAATGACCTACAAGAAATACGGTCGTGTGGGCGATGTGCCCGTGATCGGCGCGGGGACATACGCTGATAATTCCACTTGTGCGGTTTCAGCCACGGGATGGGGCGAGTTCTTTATCCGGCTCGGGGTTGCTCGCGACATCTCCGCTCTTATGGAGTACCGTGCGCTTCCGATCCAGCAAGCCGTAGATCTCGTGATCCAGCAGAAACTGCAAAAAGCCGGCGGCGATGGCGGCGTGATCGCGATCGACAAGTTCGGGAACATAGGCATTTCGTTCAATTCAGAAGGTATGTACCGGGCCTATATCGACAAGGATGGGAAGGCCGTGGTCGAAATATACAAAGACTAGTCCCTCTTCTGGCTGAAGCTTTTGCGCAACGCGGCTCCTTGGATCTGAACCCCTGGGCCGCGTTTCCATTTGTTCGCGTTCTCAGGAAAAATTTGTATATTCATGGGCGCTGGTGCTATGCTCCTCAGGTCAAACACTCGCCGGACAGGTTCTCCCGTCATTTCTTAAGATCACCTGTCCGCGCATTTAGACAAAAACCTGGAGGAATGAGTTTCTATGAAGGCAAAGTATTTTGTTGGCGTCGCGTTGTTGGCATTAGTCGTTTTTCTATCCATTCAGACAGATGTAAGTGCAAGTCATTCGTGGGGGAATTATCACTGGGAGAGGAGCTCGAATCCGGTGGCACTGACCATTAACTACAATCTGGATTCTAACTGGACTTCATATTTTGGGGTAGCGGTGAATGATTGGGACAGCCCTTCGGGCGGCTATAGCGACGTGCTCTCTCTTTCTACTATGCCCAATAATACCCGCACCCGCCAGTGCAAAGCGGACTCGGGTAAAATACAGGTTTGCAATGACAGCTACGGCAATACGGGCTGGCTGGGGGTAGCGGGCATTTCGGTCAGCGGCGATCACATACAGAGCGCGTACGTGAAATTGAACGATACTTATTACAACGGTACTTCGTACGATACTCCTGCCTGGAGGGCGCTTGTTATGTGCCAGGAGATCGGACACGCGTTTGGGCTGGACCACCAGGATGAGAATTTCAATAACGCTAATTTAGGGACGTGTATGGACTACACGAACAATCCGAATTCGAACCAGCACCCCAACGCTCACGATTACGAAGAACTCGGTATTATCTACAACCACCTCGACTCAGGCGGAGGCGGAGGCGGTACCTGCCGCGGTCGTTTTTGTCAGGGCGGGGTTCCGGCGAACGTCGATATGGGAGATCCCAGACAGTGGGGATCAGTTGTCGAAACAGACGGACAGGGAAGGCCGATCCTCTTTATGCGCGACTTTGGAAACGGAAACAAGTTCTTCACGCACATCTATCCGGTGCCGGACGGTCCTCGGTCTTAATTCCGGATTTCCTTCTATTCAACAAGAAAAGACGGACTGTCCAGGTCCGTCTTTTCTTTATCTAAAGAGCGATTCTTCAACCTGCGCCGTGCAGCGGTCAGATAGAGTTTTTCCTGCCCTTGGATCCTTCCTGCATTTCGAATCTGTTCTTATCCCTGTCGCTCATCTTTTTTTCGAAGTCCAGCGGCTCGTTGTCTTCGAAGTTGATACCCATCGCGTGAGCATTTTCTTCGACATCGGACTGGTCGGGCGTGGGGTTGTGGCCGAAAACGGATTCCGCTCCGCTATCGTTCGCATCTTCCCATTCGGCATCGATATCGCCGCCGGAATCCGCAGGCGAAGTCGAATGATGCTCGCGCAGTCTTTGTTGAAGTTCGTGGGGATCTTTGGGTGCCTGGACGATCTCCTCGTCCATCAGCTGCTGGACGTCTTCGTCAGCGACGGGCTGATTCTCGTAGAACTCAAGTTCACGGCCTTTCATCGAGTTTGCCCTCCCGGTTTGTGATCTTTCAATCACAGGATATCACACGAAAGGGCACTCGTCTCAGGTGTGTTGGGATTTACGTGGGAATTTGCTTCAGGTGCCGGACCCGGGATCTCAAATGAAGACGACCGACTGAGATGAAGGGATCTCGAACCGCCTTCGACAACGCTGGTTCTTGCAGACAACCGCGTCGTCTATTCTGACCATGTAGTCCTTCGATTTGTCGTATCGGACACGGTCCTGCGCATTGAGGCGAGCTGGAGTATTCTTCTTCTTTGTACGCTTTAGCCAGAGGATCTGATACTCGTTTCGCTCACCGCAAAACGTGCAGGCATACTGGGCCGGTTTGGTTTCTCGCTTTTCGTCGAAAATGTCCCTTTCATTCATGGTCAAGAGTATACTCCTCTACCGCAAAAGCTTGTAATTCAGGCTTCTGAAAGTTCCCGCAAATAATTGAAGCTGAAGATCCCGGTATCATGTCCGTCGCTGAAATGAAAATTCAGCGCATAGCGGCCAACCACGGAAACGTGAGAAATACTGAGGTCCTCGGAGATCGAATCCGGGTTCAGCATTTTCTCGCCGGTCCATTCGTTGACGCATCCGGCACACGGGCACGATATGCGAAGAGCGCGCGGCTCGTATCTGCTTTCCGCCGCGTCAGACCATTCTATCGTGATGGATCCGTCGGCCTCTTCGATGATTTTCAATGGTTCGATCATTTCTATATCCGCATCCCGAAGCTCATACGGCGCCGGTGCCAAGTCCTTCATATTCTTCCGGGGACGGGGGGAAGTTCTTCGAAGCCCCGATCTTTGGAAATACCTTCCGGTACGCCGCGACGTTCGACGCCAAAAGCAGCGGGATGACAAAGTAGATGCCGACGCAAAACGCCATGTAACCGATCAGCGCGACGACAAACCCGACCGCCCAAAGCCCGGTCACACCGCCCAGATTCTTCCAGACCGCTTTTGCGCTGATGATGACCGATTGCCAGCCCGAGAGCCCTCGGTCCACGATCAGCGGAAATGAGAAAATAATGAGCGTGTGAAGGCAGACCATGACAAGTGCCACCACAAACTCCGTCACAAGGGCGCTGGCCAGCATCGTGTACAGTTCCTTCTCGGTCAACACGGTCCCCATCATCGTTGAATAAAGAAGCGGTACGTAGATCAGGCCAATGAGAAGTACCGCCGGCCCGATCACAAGGATCGTGATGAGCAGACTCGGCCAGAAGAAACTTAGTCCCCTGAAGAGATGCTGGATTTCGACGGACTCGCCGTCGAGCGCGCGGAAGTAACAGTAGTAGATCCCGCAGACCATCGCACCGAGAAAGATGTATGCGCTGATGCCGCCGATAAGGACGCCTACGATGGTAATGACGAAGATAAGCCAGTAATTAGGCTTTATCGCCTCCCAGCCTTCCCGGAAACATTCGATAGGGCGGATCACGCCTGTGCGGAATTCCGTCTGCTGCATAGCTGGTCTTTGGCTATTGAAGGTTCAGTGTGTTCAGCCTGACTTTCCTAGATAAATGTCGCGGACATAATCCGAGAGCATTCTATCACTGCTGAAGCTGGGTGTGAGAGTGGCAAGCGAATCTTTCATCCTCGCGATCCACTCATTTGGAAGTCCGTCTTCGGAGAGCGAATAATACGCCGGGAGAATCTCCTCTTCGAGTACAGAATAAAGAGATTCCGCGTCATTCGCGTCGTTTGTCTCTTCGTCAGCTGCATCGTTCTCGTGCCTGTCTCCGATCGCGAATCCGTTCCGCCCGTTGTAGCCTTCGATCCACCATCCGTCCAGAACCGAGAAGTTCAGGCCTCCGTTCATCGCGACCTTCTGTCCGCTGGTTCCCGAAGCCTCGAGCGGCCGCCGGGGAACGTTCATCCAGACATCGACTCCCCGGACCAGGAATCGGGCGACCTCCTGGTCATAATCCTCGATAAACACCGCGCGGTGCTGCCAGTTCGATTCGTGATTGATGCTCATCAGCGACTGCAGGATCTTCTTGGCGTTGTTGTCCTGAGGATGTGCTTTTCCTGCGAACACGAACTGCACCGGCCGGTCCGGGTCATCGACCATCTTCAGAAGCCGTTCCATATCGTTGAGTATAAGGTCCCAACGCTTGTACTTCGCTATCCTGCGGGCGAATCCAACGGTCAGGATATTTTCGTCGAACAGCCGGCGTGTATCCTCATGCTCGTGGATCGTATCCTTCAAACCGGCGTCCTTCTTGAAAGTACGTTCCCGGATGTAGGAGATAAGGAGGCGTTTCAAAAGCTGGTGGGCTTTCCACACATCCTCGTTCGGTATGTTCTCTACAGCTTCACGCCATTTTTCCTCGTCCGCGACCAGGGACCGCCAATCCGCTCCTATCCTGTCAGCATAGAGGTCTCTGAATGCGGGCCCGATCCAGGTGCTGGGGTGAATGCCGTTCGTCACGTGCGTGATCGGAACTTCTTCGGAGTCTTCGATCTCTGGAAACATCTTCAACCAGAGCTTTCTGGAAACTTCCCCGTGCTTTTCGCTAACGCCATTTGACGAGCGCGAGAGCCTTATCGCCAATGGGGTCATCCCGAACCATTCGTCCGAATCTTCCGGATCTGTTCTTCCGAGCGCGAACAACTCCGATTTTTCGAGCCTAAGCGATTCGATGAAGGCTTTGTCGAAGCACGCCTCGATCAGTTCAGGGGGAAAGGAATCATTACCTGCGTCAACCGGAGTATGGGTCGTGAATACGCATTTCTCCCTCACCTTCGGAACGACATCGTCGAACGAGAGCGATTCGTCCTGCGCAAGCAGCTCGCGTGCGAGCTCAAGATTCAGAAAAGCGGAATGCCCTTCGTTCAGGTGATAGACCTGCGGATCGATACCGAGCTTTCTGAGAAGCTGGACCCCGCCTATGCCCAGGATCTTTTCCTGGACGATCCGCGTTTCGGTGTCGCCTCCGTAGAGATGCCCGGTCACATACCGGTCCACCTCGTCATTCAGTGCGACATTTGTGTCGAGGAGATAGAGGGGAATCCGTCCTATGCTGGCGAGCCACGCCTGTGCATATACCTTACGGCCCCGCATCGTTATCTGGACAAGGATCCTCTCGCCATCGGCATCGACAACGGGCTCAAGCGCGAGACGGCTGGCAAACGAATCCCTGTAAGATTCTTCCTGCCATCCGTCGTGCGCGATGTTCTGACGGAAGTATCCGTAACGGTACATCAGTCCAATGCCTACCAACGGGACGTTCAGATCACTTGCCGACTTCAGGTGATCGCCGGCGAGTATCCCAAGTCCGCCCGAATATATCGGAAGGGAATTGTGAACACCGTATT
>JAHEEZ010000352.1 GCA_024640445.1 Acidobacteriota bacterium
TCGTCGCGTTTCGACCTTCTGCTCGATCAGATCGAGGCGTTTGGAAAGGTCCGCGTCCTGGGCCTTCTGAGCGGCGACGCCCGGTACAAGCCCGGACGTCAGCAATGAAAAAATTACGAGCCAAGAGACGACCAGCGCCCTGATGTTTTGTTTAGTCATAATTAATGTCGTTATTGTGGATACTTTACGGGAAACTGAACATTATACGGAGGCCAGCACCGAGAGGTTTGAGAATCGAGCTGCGCACGGTTTGTTCAGGTCATGCCTGGGCCGCGATGGAGCGAAGCCGCTGAATGATACTCGGCAGATTCTCCAGCACAAAATCGATCTCGTCTTCGGAGTTGTAACGGCCCAGAGAGAATCTGATCGAACCCGATGCCTCGGCGAAGGGCACTTCCATGGCCTTCAGAACGGGAGAGATCCTGTGATCGCCTTCATTACATGCGGATCCGGTGGAAACGCAGACACCGATGTCGTTAAGCGCGGCAAGCAATGCGTCGCCGTTCGCCCCGATGAACGAGATGTTCGAGGTGTTCGGCAGCCGGCGTTGACGGTCACCGTTCACCGAAGTTCCCGCGATGACTTCAAGGATCGTATTCTCAAGCCGGTCGCGCATCGCGCCGACCTTTTTCATCGGACCCGTGTCCGCGGCCAGTTCCGCCGCTTTGCCGAGGCCGACGATCTGATGGACCGCCTCGGTACCCGCACGTCGTCCCATTTCCTGTCCTCCGCCGATGCTGGTTGACGGAAGATCAAGGCCCTTTCTGATGTAGAGAGCACCTATCCCTTTTGGTCCGTGGAACTTGTGAGCTGAGATCGAGAGCAGGTCGATCCCTGTTGGAGCGACACGAATCCCGGTCTTACCGATGGCGTTTACCGCATCCGTATGAAAGAGCGCATCTGATCCTGCCTTGACTATCGCCGCCGCCTCTTCGATCGGGAATATCACCCCGGTTTCATTGTTGGCGAACATCATCGATACGACCGCGGTGTCGTCCCTAAGACTCGCCCGGAGTTCCTCAAGATCGACAGCGCCGGAACGGTCGACCGGGAGCCTTGTTATCTCAAGTCCGTAAATTTCAAGTTTGTCGCAAAGGTTTCTGACGGCCTCGTGCTCAACAGCGGTCGTGATCACGTGCTTCGCGTTCGGCCGCATCTCCAACGCACCGCGGATCGCCCAATTATCGCTTTCCGTACCGCCGGAGGTAAACACTATTTCTTCCGGGCCCGATGCTCCGATCAGTTCTGCCGTACTTTCCCTTGCATTGGCGATCGCCTGCCTTGAGGACCGCGAGAACGAGTATGCCGACGATGGATTTCCATAGCTGTCGGCAAGGAACGGGATCATCGCTTCAACCACCCCATCCGAGGACCGGGTCGTTGCGTTGTTATCAAGGTAGATCATTCCGGGATCCTCCAAAGGGATTGAGCAAATTGATAAATTCAGAGGCTTAAATAATAATAGCAACTATCAGGAAAAGTAGCTTTATTTGTTACATTCCTCGACTGAACAATCGTGGGTGCAGTACTAAAAATCAAGGAGTCCGGCGGAAGGACCTGGGAACAGACGCTCGGACCAAACAAGCTCTACTCGATCGGACGTGCAAAGGACAATGATATTGTCCTCAATGACCGCCGGGTTTCGCGAAAGCATGCCCATATTAATGCGAATCTTTCGCAGTTCATTATTGTTGACGGCGTTATTGAGGACGGCGAGCTCAAGCGAAGCGTCAACAAGGTCTTTGTGAACGGCAAGCCGGTTCTGGAAAAGCCGCTTGAGCCCGGAGACACCATCACGATCGGAACGACCCAGCTTCGTTTCGAGATGATCCCGGAAGCACATCCCGTTGCGGCGGCCCCCGATCATTCGCTCGCAGGCTCTGATTCGGGCTCGTCTCTCCACTCAGGACTTACCGAAAGCTCAAAGCCCGTCAACTATGACAATAAGCCTCTGGGAAACACCCAGATGGTCATGTCTGCGAACGAGATCATTGAGCGAAGCGCCCGGTCTTCGAAAGCCGGCGAGTTCGTGTCCCTTGACCAGATAGACCACCTCGCAACTGATGACGAGATCAAGGACCTCAGGCGGAAGGCACAGATCCTGGAAATGCTCTATGAGATGAGCAAGACGCTCGGGTCCGTGTTCGACCTGAAAGAGATCTTCGAAAAGGCGGTGGACCTGGTATTTCGGGTGACGCCGTCGGAGCGTGTCGTCGCTTTGCTCGCCGATGAAACCCTCGACGGAAAGATACTCGATTACAGCCTTTACACGATCGCGGCGAGAACGCGCGGCGCCATGTCGGACGAGGAACTTGCCGCAAATCTGAGCGTAAGTCGAACGATAACGCAAAAGGTGATGCGCGAGAAGGTGGCGTTGCTTTCGCAGGACGTGAAGTCGGACAAGGAATTCTCCGGTGCTGAGTCCATAGTCGCGCAGGGCGTTCGTTCGACCATCTGTGCGCCCCTGATAACAGAATCGAACGTTCACGGCGTCGTGTACGCGGACCGACTGGACCCTTTCGCGACCTTTACACAGGACGACCTTGAGCTGATCAGCGCCGTCGCCGCTCAAACGGCGGTTGCTGTGGAGACGATCAAGGCGCACAAGCGGCTTGCTAGGGAAGAGGTCGCGCGCGCGAATTACTCGCGGTTCATGCCTGAATACGTCGTGAAACAGCTTCTTGAACAGCCCGATTCGTTCCGTCTGGGCGGCGTTAACCAGACCATTACAGTGCTCTTTGCGGACATACGCGGATTTACGGCGTTCTCGGAAGCGGAAAAGCCTGAAAGAGTCGTAAACCTGCTCAACAAGTACTTTACGGCGATGACCGAGATCATCTTCGAACACGGAGGGACCCTAGACAAGTACCTCGGCGATGGTCTGATGGCGATCTTCGGGGCGCCGAAGGCTTCGGACAAGGATCCGGACAATGCTGTGAAAAGCGCGATCGCCATGCAGAGTAAGCTGGTGGAGCTCAATTCCGAGCTGAGATCCTCGGGTTTCGGCGACATCAGTATCGGGATCGGTCTTCACACGGGAATTGCGACGATCGGGTACATAGGATCGGAACGCCGTTCTGAGTACACCGCGATCGGAGATACCGTAAATCTCGCTTCCCGTCTTGA
>JAHEEZ010000112.1 GCA_024640445.1 Acidobacteriota bacterium
ACACAGGGATTCAAGCACGAAGGCGACCTGATCGCGCTGCTGGGAACGACTGAAGATGATCTTTCCGTAAGCGAATACGCTCAAAGCGTCCTGGGGTTGTCGACAAACGACCTGATCGAGATCGGTTCGGTCCCGCGGATCGATCTCAGGCACGAAAGAGCGGTTCAGGAAACCTGTTTGAAACTCGTGGACGAGATGCTTATCAACTCCGCTCACGATTGTTCGGACGGCGGTTTGGCAGTCGCGGTCACGGAATGCTGTTTCTCTTCGCTCAACAACGCGCCTGATGGTGCCTCGATCGAGCTTGTTTCCGGAGGCCTGGAGCGCGAAACAGTTCTCTTCTCCGAATCTCCTTCGAGGATCCTGATAAGTTTCGATCCCGAGCATCTTGAAGCGATCCGCGCTATAGCGCACGACCATGACACCCCGTTCGAGGTTATCGGGAAGGTGGAAGGAGACGACCTGAAGATTGAGATCGACGGCGAAAAGGCTGTCAGCGCTCCGGTCACTGACCTGGAATCAGCCTGGAAAAACGCGCTTGCATCCGTACTCGAGAACTAAAGGAATTAACCGCAGAGTCGCAGGGAACGCAAAGTATTTTCGATCGTCTTTCCTCCTTCCTCCGTACTCGTCCCTCAGTACCCATCAACCATCACCCATCACTCTCCCTGTTGGTGTAAACTCTCCATATGCCCGCAGGCGTGTACATCCACATACCTTTCTGCAAGTCCCGTTGTTCGTACTGTGACTTCGCAACCGATGTTTTTCGCAGTGAGGAAGCTGTCGAGCGGTATGTGAAGGCGCTGATCAGGGAGACAGACGTAGTATGGGCGGGACTTGTCCAATCCCGTGAGCTCGATGAAGGGGTAGGGCTTGTCCCTGCCCGTGAGTTCGATGTAGGGGCAGGGCTTGTCCCTGCCCGTGAGCGGAACGAAAGAGTCAGTAGCTCCTCAGTCCTCAGTACTCGGTCCCCATCACTTCTTTTCGACACGATCTACTTCGGCGGCGGAACGCCCTCTCTACTGTCCGCTGATCAGCTGGAAAGAATCCTGGCAGCCGTTCGCGAACACCATGCTATCTCCGAAGATGCGGAGATCACCGTCGAGATGAATCCCGCGACCGTAACCCTCGATCAACTTCAGGACTTTCGCTCGCTCGGCGTGAACCGCGCGAGCTTTGGCGTGCAGACATTCGATGACCGCTCGCTGAAACTCCTTGCACGGGGTCACGACGCGGAAGACGCCCGGAAAACCTTCGATCTTCTCAGAACCGCGGGCTTCGACAACGTCAGCTTCGATCTTATCGCTGGACTGCCGCACCAGACTCTCGAAGGCTGGAAGAAGAACCTTGATGAAGCGACCGCGATGTCGCCCGAACATATTTCGCTTTATCTTCTCGAGATCCACGAGGCCACGCCTCTCGCGGAACAGGTGCGTTCCGGCAGACAGCCGTTTCCTGACGAAGAACTTGCGGCTGAAATGTACAACGTGATGCTGGAGCGTCTGGAGTCAGCCGGATATGAACAGTACGAGATATCAAATTTCGCGCGCCCGGGCCGGGAATCCCGCCACAACCTGAAGTACTGGGAACTCGATCCCGTTGTCGGTTATGGAGTGTCCGCGCATTCCTTCGACGGCAAAGAGCGTCGCTGGTCAAACATCCGCGATACGAGCGCCTATGTGAAAGCCGTCGAGCTTGGCGACTCGCCGGTGATCGAGGAATCTATCCTCGAGTCGAAGCAACTGATGGCGGAGTTCGCGTTTCTCAAATTACGTTTGAACAAAGGACTTGACCTTGGCGAGTATGAAAGACGATTCGGCTTTTCGGTCTCTCGGGAACTGGGACCGGACCTCAAAAGGATCTCTGATATTGGTCTTGTTGAGATAACGGATCAGAACTTCCTTAAACTCACGAAGAAAGGAATGGTCTACTCGAACGAGGTATTCGAGATCTTTGTTTGAAGGCTTTGATCCGGCTGTTGACATCGGCCTGCAGATCACGGAAATACCGAGCTTCCATCAAATCAGCCTTGGGGAAGAACAGCGAGAATTAGGAAGATCGTCACGCGGGTCTGATCATTGCTCTTGAATCGACATCTCGTCCGAAACCGAGGCAAAGAATTTCAGGCCACGGATGAATACTGATGCGAAAAGTTGATCAAGAGAAGACGATCAGTCGCCTTCCAGGATCTTCCGAAACCGCGTTCTCCGCGCGGATCCAAACGATTTCGAAGAGTGCCTGATCCGATCCTTAGGATAATCTTCTCCCATCCGTGTTCATCTGTGATCGGTCTTCCAACCGCCATTTGTGCTTTTATTTGACCAGATTGAAACTTTGGTCATTTTGAACCGTATGACCCTCCAGAAGCTGACCGGAATAAGGCGCAGTGTGCCCGGCCCCGGTCTCTTACATTTTTAGTACCCACAAATTCTCAGGAGATATGACGCGCGCGGGAGAGTCTGTCCGCGCCCGTCAACAACACTATGAAATCATCAAAACGATCGCTCAAGGTCCAGTTTTTATGGGTCATGCTTTCCCTTCTTGTTCTTGTCGGAACCGCATTCTCTCAAGACCAGAATGTAACGGTTCCGAATTCCGTCAGCCCTTCAGCGGAGGTCCGACAAACGATTGGGTTAACCAAGGTCGTAGTCAACTACTCACGACCGCGCGTGACACTCAACGGCGTGGATCGCAGCGGAAAGGTCTGGGGCCAGCTTGTCCCGTTCGGCTTCAACGTTCTCCCGGCCGGGAACGGCGGGAAGAACCCCTGGCGAGCCGGTGCGAACGAGAACACGACAATAAGCTTTTCGGAAGAGGTCGCCATCGACGGGAACCCTCTCCCGGCTGGAGTCTATGGCCTCCATATGGCTATCTGGGATAACGGCCGCGTCACGATCATCTTTTCCTACAATCACACATCCTGGGGCAGTTTCTTTTACAAAGAGGAAGAAGACGCCCTGCGCGTGGATGTGATGTCGAGGGAGATCCCCCACACTGAAGTTCTTACCTATGACTTCACCGAAATGGGCAGTGACTACGCGGTTCTTTCCCTCTCGTGGGAAAAGAAACAGATACCGATCAAGATAGCAGTAGATGTGCACAAGACGGTTCTCGCCAACTTCAGAAAGGAGCTTAGAAGTTTTCCAGCATTCTTCTGGCAGGGATTCCAGACTGCAGCGCAGTATTGCCTGAATAACAATATCAATCACGAAGAAGCCCTTCAGTGGGCCGAGATCGCGATCGCCAGAAACCGATCGTTCGCGACGCTCACCACGAAAGGCGGATTACTCCTTCAAAGCGGCAAACAACCGGAAGGTGACAAAGCACTTGAAGAGGCAGCGGAAGTAGCCAACAAAGCGCAGTTGAATAGTCTCGGCTACCAGATGCTTGGACAGGATCGCTTTGACAGGGCGATCAAATTCCTCAAGCTCAACGTCGAACGATTTCCGGCGGACCCGAACGGCTACGATAGCCTTGGCGAAGCATATAAGTTGTCAGGCGACCGGGAGAATGCCATCGTGAACCTGCGGAAATCGCTCTCGCTCGATCCTCCGCCGAACGTTAAGGCGAACTCTGAGAAGTTGTTGAGAGAACTAGGTGTAAACTGAGGCGAGGCAAGAGATGAAAGTCGGGATGGTGAAGTTATTGTCATCCCGGCTTTTCTGAAACCGCTCCCTTTTACGAGCGCCTTTGCTATTTAGTAACATTTGAGGGACATAGATATTGCGGACGCCGCCATAAACAACGGCGCGTCCACGAATCTGCATCGAAGCAGGCGTTAATACTTCATACAGGGAAGTGAGTAATTATGGGACAGAAAGCTACTTATCAGCTGACGGCGCGTCAGTTGGTCGTTTTGGCGGTGGTTTCTTCGTTGATAGCTGTAGCCGTCGTTGCAGCCGTGTCGAGTTCCGGCATCGGGTTGAACCTTTTCGGTTCGGATGAACAGGCGCAGAAGGCCTTCGCCGAAACCACTCGCACCGAGGTCACGGATCCTTCGACGGTCAGTGACGAGCAGAACAGCATAGAGGTCTACAAGAAGATGTCGCCAGGCGTCGCGTTCATCACTACCAGCGCTCGTTTTGAGACCTGGCTTGGTGAAGAGTTCGAGCGAGAGAGCGGAAATGGTTCCGGTTCGGTCATCGACAACCAAGGCCATATTCTGACCAACTTCCACGTGGTCCAAAACGCTTCAAAGCTGACGGTCAGCTTTGGCGGGAACAAGGTCTATCCTGCGCAGGTTGTCGGCGGAGATCCGGACACGGATCTTGCGGTCATCAAGATTACACCTCCTGCGGAAGGTCTCACGGTGATACCGCTCGGCGATTCCTCGGCGCTTCAGGTGGGTCAGAAGGTTCTCGCAATTGGTAATCCGTTCGGACTCGACAGGACGCTGACGACGGGAGTGATCTCCGGACTCCAGCGACCGATTCGGGCGAGGAACGGACGGCCGATAGACGCGGCGATCCAAACAGACGCATCGATCAATCCGGGCAATTCCGGCGGGCCTCTTCTGGACAAATACGGTCGGATGATCGGTATCAACTCACAGATCCTTTCGCCCTCGGGCGCTTCCGCGGGCGTGGGTTTTGCCGTACCTGTCAGCACAGCGAAGCGCGTAGTGCCCCAGCTCATTCAGTTCGGCGAGGTGCGACGACCGAAACTTGGCGCGACTTTCTATCCGGTCGAACAGCTTAGAGACAGGGGGCTGAGACTTCCAATAGAAAAAGGCCTTCTGATAGGAAGGATCCTCCCCGGCGGATCGATCGACCGGGCAGGTCTGCGCGGGCTGTCGAGCGACGGCGAAAACATGATCGTAGGGGATATCATCACCTCTATCGACGGAACGGAAGTGTCAAACATTGATGACCTCTACCGTTTTCTTGACAAGAAGAAGATCGGAGAATCCATCGATGTGACAGTGTACCGCAAAGGAGGCTCCGTTACGCTGCCGGTGAAGTTGATCCAGCAACCGGACACGGGAAACGGGACAAGCAGATTTTGACGGAAGCTTCGAAGTGAGCACCGAAACGCAGGCGGGAATTCTCGCCTGCGTTTTTCTTGTGTGCTAATGTTCATAAACTATGGTCCGGATCGATCTGAAGGATTTTTATAATGAAGGATTTGGATGGATCTGCAGACATTGCGCAGATCAAAATGCCGGGGAGGAGCCGGTCAACAGGCTTCTCGCGGAAGGCGAGGCCGAAGGAAAGCAGCCGAAGTTATCAACCGATGCGCTCGCAAAGTGGGCAGACAAGGAGCAAAGGACTTTGATCTGTCCCGTATGCGGGATCACAGAACTCGCCGAGAAGTACTGAACGATGGATTCGATCGAAACACAGGGAGCGGAAAGGATACTCGACGTTGGGTGCGGCAACAACAAGGTCGAGGGAGCCGTTGGGCTGGACAACAACCCGAAGACCTCGGCAGACGTTATCCACGACCTCGGCGATGTGCCGTATCCGTTCACGGACAGCGAGTTCGACCACGTTGTCTCGCGGCACGTGATCGAGCACGTCCCGGATGTCATAGCTTTCGTGGAAGAGCTCTACCGGGTCACCCGTAACGGCGGCACGATCGAGATTCTCACACCGCATTACACCAATGCGGACTGGGCAAACGACCCGACCCACCGCAACCATTTTAATTCATATTCATTTAATACGTTCGTTTCCGGACGGCAGGTATTCGACTTCTACACCGACGTCCGACTCCGGCCCGTTCTCGCAACGGTCTCGCTTGCAAACCTTTGGCGGGCCATCGGGATCGAGTTCCTGGTGAACCTGGACGAAAAGTCTCCGCGTTTCCGTTTCATAAGGAAATTCTGGGAACAATACCTCAGCTACATCATCCGCGGGAAAGAGCTGCGGTTCATCTTCATAGTGGATAAATAGGCCGGCGGCGGCGCCCGCAAATCTCTTAGCCAACTGTTTTCGCCTGATGTATCATCTTTAACGTGCGTCTCCCATGACCGCAATTTTACTGAGGTATTTAATGAAAAAGAAATTCTTGCTGATTTTCACATTGGCGGCGCTTGTCTTCTCGGCGGCGCTTAGCTCCGTAGACGGCCAGGCGAAGACCGATGATCTCGAGTTGATGCTTCCCGATTCCGACGGGGTGGTGGTGGTCGATGTCCGAAGGCTTCTCGACGAGGCGCTTCCCCAGATCCTAGCCGCGAACGAGCCGCTGCTGACAAAAGTCAACGGCGAGGTCGACAAGATCAAGACAAGAACAGGCCTGGATCTCAGGAAATTTGACCGGCTCGCTCTCGGCGTCAAGACCAGGAAGATCTCGGACAACAAGATCGATTTTCAGCCGGTGCTTCTTGCCCGCGGGCACGCGGATACGGAGACGCTGGCAGCGGCGGCAGAACTGGTGTCCGGCGGAAAGGTCAGGACAGAGACCATAGCCGGACGGACGGTCTATATCTTTTCGGCGAAAGAAGTGGTGGACCGCAACACCGCGGCCGGCAAGAAAAGCGGCAACCTGTTCGAAAAGATGATGGACAAGGTTGTGGGCGACCTTTCGGAAGAAGCTGCCCTGACAGCATATGATGAGAACACCGTCGCGCTAGGCACACTTAGCCGAATTAAGGAACTACTCGGTGATTCACCGCGAATCGGCAACGGGATGATCGCGTTGCTGAACCAAAAGCAAACCGCGGTCGCGAATTTTGCCATGGTGCTTCAGGAAGGATTTTCTCGCTTCCTGGAACTTGAAGATGACGAGCTCGGCCAGGGTCTTGATTCAGTTAGAGAGATACACGGCTCCCTCGACGTAGTACCCGGAAAGACGCTGCTATCGATTTCCGCCCGCACGGCGGACGCCGTACAGGCAGAAAACCTGGAAGTGATGCTGCAGGGTTTTCAGGGGGTGTTCTCGATGATACTCAAGAAGCAGAAGGGAGCCGACAAACAGGTTTATGGAAGGATGCTTGAAAACCTGTCTATAAGCAGGAAGGCGGACCAATTGATGATCGATCTGGCGATCAATCAAAAAGATCTCGACGTGATCGTAGGAAAGAAATAGATCTCGTGTTTCTTTGCTCCTTATCCACGGCTGCCGTGCTTCGCCGGCAGCCGTATTTTTTGCCAGTACCGCTTTCAAGGACGTGCTTTCTTGAACTAAGATAGCTGCTATGAAGTTCCCTTTTTCGACTAGCGTTAGATCCCTTGTTTTGATCGGCATTGTTACGGTTCTGTTCGCGCCGTCATTTGGTCAGTCCGACCCGCGCACGCGGGTGGTCGTGACCGATCCCTCCGTAAAGACCGGCAGCGCGTCGTCTCCGGCAAGTGAACTTCCTTATCTGCGATCGCGAATATCTATCGCTCTCGCGAATCCCGAACTTCAGCGGGGAAGCATCGGAATAAAGGTTATGTCACTTGATTCGGGCGAGGTAGTTTACGAAAGGAACTCGGAAAATTACTTTATGCCCGCTTCGAACATGAAGAGTTTCACTGTCGCGGCGGCGCTGGACCGGCTGGGGCCAAGCCACCGTTTCTCGACAACGATCTATGCCTCTTCAAGACCTGACACTGAAGGAACCGTGAAGGGCGATCTGATCATTTTCGGCCGCGGCGATCCGTCTATTTCGGGAGCGTTCAACGGCGGCGATCCTTATGCGGCGATCGATGCTATCGCGGACAGGCTGGTTTCGGCGGGGATCAGGAAGATAGAGGGCAATGTTGTCGGGGACGAGAGCTATTTCAACACGCTTGCAGTTCCTTACGGTTGGGAATGGGACGACCTTCAATGGTATTACGGCGCTGAGATCTCCGCGCTTTCGGTGAATGACAACGCGGTCGTGCTGAAGATCTCGCCGTCATCGGTCGGGAATTCCTGCTCCGTAGCCTTCTCCCCGGCGAGCAAACTTTTCGGCGTGGTAAACAATACGCGGACGGTCGCACGGGGCGGAAAAAAGACGCTTGCCATCACGAAGCAGGTCGGAAAGAACATTTTTGAGATCACCGGCGATATTCCAGTCGGCGATGACGGATTCAGCGGAAACATAGCGATCTCAAGACCGGCGGAGCTATTTGCCGACCTTCTGAAACAGAGGCTCGAATTGAAAGGCGTAACAGTGACCGGCAACGCTGTTGCTGCGGGACGCGCTGACCATGACGGGAAGCCGCTCGACACGGCATCGCTATCGGAGATCACCTCCGTGTTCTCGCCGCCGCTCGGGATCATCGCAGGGAAGATAATGAAGCCGAGCCAGAACCTTTACACAGAACTTCTGCTTCGCGCGCTTGGCGAGATCGCTTCACCTGAAGGCTCCTCAAAGACAAGCGACGAAAAAGGTATTGCTGTTGTGCGTGAACTCTTGAAGAAGGCGGGCGTGAATACTGACAGCCTGGTTCAGTACGACGCCAGCGGACTTTCGCGCCACAACCTGATCACGCCGAACGCATCGATGATGATCTACAAATTCATGGACGCGGGTCCGAACGCCCAGGTGTGGAAAGACGCACTTACGATCGGCGGAGTGGACGGGACCCTCAGGCGAAGGTTCAAGAACACGAGCGCGCTCGCAAATGTCAGGGGTAAAACGGGTACGATCGACCAGGTTTCGGCGTTGTCCGGCTATGTAACTTCAAAGGCCGGCGAGAGATTTGTCTTTTCCATACTGACGAACAATATTCCGGATTCACGGCTTCGCGTTTCCACGATCGACGAAATCGTGGTTTTGCTGGCGAACTTTGAGGGGAGAACTGCGGAAGTGAAGCAGGTAACGACGGAAACTGCCGGAACGATCCAGTGAGACCTGGTTTAATAGAACAAAAAAAGACCGTCGTTGCTGACGGTCTTTTCTTCTTGCATGGAAATTGGAATTACCAGTCTGAGTTGTAACCACCACCACCGCCGCCGTGGCCCCTGGTGCGGCCTCTGCCGCCGCCGCGATCCTCGCGCGGACGTGCTTCGTTGACCACGATGTTGCGGCCTTCGAAGTCCTCGCCATTGAATTGCGCGATCGCTGCCTGTGCCTCTTCCTCTGATGCCATTTCAACGAATCCGAAGCCCCGTGAACGGCCGGTGTCGCGATCCTCGATAACCTTTGCCGATTCTACCGTTCCTGCCTGTGAAAAATACTCGTGAAGATCATCGTTCGTAAGATGGAAAGACAAGTTTCCAACGTAAAGTTTGTTGTTCATTATTCTTTGTTTCTCTTTTGAGAAGTAAGTCGAAGCAAAAAGTAGGCTGAACGAGCGGAAGGATGGTTTGACAACGATCTCCGGTCCCGGATGCGACGCGCCTCACTTTCGAAATATCAACTGCTTCCAGACCTTTCTAACCAAACTCTCTAACCGAACCAAAGCCGTCGCTGATCTTTCTGTAACGGATGCGTCTACCGAGACACTACTGAGAGCAAAACATCGGTAATTATGACGGCGTTTTTTTCTTTTGGCAAGTATTTTATTGGTCCTCCGAGTGTTCGGGAGATTCTTTCCAAACGCCTTGCATCCAAAATTCCCGGCTCGCCGAATAATAAGTTGTCTAAAGGGAATTATCGAACAAGGGGAAGAAAATGATCACAGATACTACCAAAGTCACCACCTACACCGTGAAGAGGATCTATCCTGAGAATGCGACCGTCGTAAAGGTCGCCGACGCTCGGATGCCGACGGAATTCGGCGAATTCCGTATCGCGGGATATCGTTCGCTTACCAGCGATGAAGAGTTCGTGTGCCTTTACAAGGGCGACCTGAAGGACGCGACCGGTGTGCCTGTGAGGATACACTCTCAGTGCCTTACCGGGGATGTGTTTCACTCGATCAAGTGCGACTGCGGTCCGCAGCTTCAGACGGCGATGGAAACGATCGAGGAAGCTGGCCGCGGGGTGATCGTCTATCAGCAGCAGGAAGGACGCGGCATTGGGATCATCAACAAGATCCGCGCATATGCGCTTCAGGATGAAGGCGCTGACACGATCGAAGCGAACACAAGATTGGGGTTGGAAGTGGATCTCAGGGACTACAGCCAGTGCGTCGAGATCCTCCGCGATATGGGCGTGAAGAAAGTGAAGCTGATGTCCAACAACCCTGATAAGATCCAGGCGGTGCGTGCCGGCGGCTTTGAGTTGGTCGAGCGCCTTCCGATCGAGTTCGAACCCTCAAAAGACACGATGAAATACCTTACGGTCAAGAAATTTCAGATGGGGCACCTTCTCAGCCTTGTGTAGTGAATCGTGAATCGTAAATCGTGAATAGGGCGCATGTGTCGGTAGCCCGACCGTCAGGAAGGGCGCCGATCGGGATTCGGTGAGGGTTCCCGCCTATGCGCAAAGACTTAAAGGAAGACATCCCCTCAGCTTTCATCTCTCAGCACCTCCAGAAGCTTCTCGTGGATCCCGCCGAAGCCGCCGTTCGACATGACCGCCACAACGTCACCTTGTTTCATCTCTGGTGACAAATGTCTCACGATCTCATCCACATCGGCAAAATTAAACGCGGGCTTGTCGGATCCGCGAAGTTCCGAGATCAGCCCTCCGGTGTCCAGCACCTTGCCGACCCGGCTCGCGGTCGCTGTGTCGTACACACCGGCGATTATCACATAATCCGCAGGGGCGAACGCTTTTACATAAGGCTCCTGAAAGACCGCAAGCCTGGAAGACCAACTGCGTGGCTCGAAGACCGCGATCAGGCGTTTGCCCTCATACTTCTGTCTGAGGGCTTTCAACGTCTCCTCGACAGCGGTCGGATGATGCGCGAAGTCATCTATGATCGTCACTCCCCGTTCAACCCCACGTACTTCCGCCCTGCGTTTCACCGATTTGAATGTCCGCAGCGCCTCGCCGACAGTGTCAGGCGAAATCCCCCAGGCATTCGCCGCGATCATTACAGAAAGGCAGTTGCGCACGTTGAACGCGCCGATCATTGGCGATTCGAACTCTCCCCAAAGCCTC
>JAHEEZ010000113.1 GCA_024640445.1 Acidobacteriota bacterium
CCAGAGGGAATACCGCGACGCGAAACGATCTGCCGAATACGCCAACGCCGCGCAAAAGTGGCTCATCGAGAACACCCGCCTGAAGATCCCTGCGATCTTTCATGACGAGGTGCTCCACGGAAATATGGGTCAGGGCTCGACGGTCTTCCCGGTTCCGCTATCGCTTAGCGCGACCTGGAATACCGGGCTGGTCTCCAAGGTCTTCACCGTCGGCGCGCTTCAAACACGCGTCCGCGGAACGCATCACGTTCTCGGTCCCAACATGGATCTCGCTCGGGAGCCGCGATGGGGACGCACTGAAGAAACCTACGGAGAAGATCCGTACCTTACGTCGCGGATGATCGTCGCCGTCGTTAAGGCGCTCCAGGGCGGCGCGACGTATGAGAATCCCGCGATCGATGACCGCCACGTTATCGCGACCGGAAAACACTTTGCCGGTCACGGCCAGCCGCAGGGAGGCACGAACATCGGTCCTCTGGACCTTTCCGAGCGCTACCTTCGTGAATCACATTTCGCTCCGTTCGAAGCTGCGGTCAAAGAGGCGAGCCTGTTCAGCATAATGCCCGCCTACCACGAGATTGACAGCATACCCGTGCATTCGAGCAAGTGGATGCTCACCGATCTACTGCGCGAGGAATGGGGTTTCAAGGGCGTGATAGTCTCCGATTATTACGCGATGGGACAGCTTGAGACGATCCATCATGTCGCGCTGGACAAAAAGGAAGCCGCCGAAATGTCTATGGAGGCCGGACTCGATATAGAACTCCCGGATCCGGACGTTAATACGACCCTGATCGAACTGGTCAATTCGGGACGGCTGCCACTGGAGGTGGTTGACCGCGCTGTCAGAAACGTCCTTCGCTCGAAATTCCAGGTAGGACTGTTCGAGAATCCTTACGTCGATCCCGAACGCGCGGCCCGGCTGACTGACACATCTGAGGACCGCGCTCTCGCCGCAGAGGCGGCCCGCGAGGCGATGGTCCTTCTCAAGAACCAGAACAACACCCTGCCCTTCGACCGCTCAAAACTGAAGTCGATCGCCGTTATAGGGCCGAATGCGGCACGCGCACACTTAGGCGGATACACTGATCCTGATCCGCCGAAGAGCATCAGCGTTCTTGAGGGAATCAAAAATAAGCTCGGTTCTTCGGTGAAGGTCAACTATTCCGAAGGCGTCAAGATCACGAAGGAAGGCGGAAACTGGTACGGCGATACTTCGACATTGAATGACGAGGCGTCGGACCGGAAATTGATCGCTGAAGCAGAAAATGCCGCGAAAGCCTCGGACGCCGTCGTGCTTGTGATCGGCGGGAACGAGGACACCAACCGCGAAGCCTGGGCGGACAATCATCTCGGCGACCGCGATTCGCTGGAACTTGTCGGACGGCAGAACGACCTTGTGAAGGCGGTGCTCGCCACAGGAAAACCGACGGTAGTGTTCGTCATAAGCAGCGGACCGCTGGCGATCAACTATGTCGCAGAGAACGCGAAAGCGATCCTGCAGGGATTCTATCTTGGCGAAGAAACAGGAACCGCGGCAGCAGACGTCATCTTTGGCGACTACAACCCCGGTGGGAAACTGCCGGTGACATTCGCGCGGAACGTTGGCCAGCTTCCCGTGTACTATGATCAGAAACCTTCGGCCAAACGCGGATACCTTTTCAGTACGACCGCACCGCTTTTCCCGTTTGGTTACGGGTTAAGCTACACGACGTTCAAGTATTCGAACCTGAAGCTCAAGGATGAGAGGATCGGCGTCGGCCGCGGAACCACCGTTTCGGTTGATGTTACGAACACCGGGAAGCGCTCCGGTGACGAGGTCGCGCAGATGTACATACGCGACGAGGTCAGTTCGGTCACAAGGCCGGTGAAGGAACTTAGGGGATTTGAGAGGATAACCCTGAAACCCGGCGAGACCCGGACCGTGACCTTTGAGATCACGCCTTCAAAGCTTGAGTTTTATGGCCGCGACATGAAAAGGGTTGTCGAGCCCGGCAATTTCAAGATAATGGTTGGCGGCAGTTCCGCGGACCTCACGGAGACGGTGCTTGAGGTCCTCGGCAAGAAATGAATATGAGACAAGGAGTTAACCTGATGAAAATGATCAAATCACTTTTGCCGCTCGTGATAGCGGCGATCTTCGCCTCCGCCTGTGTTCAGGCCCCCAACGGCGAGGACGGCGCTTCGATGAACCGGGACGATGGAAAGATCAAGATCGGGTTCTCGATGGCGACGCTCAAGGAAGAGCGCTGGCAAAAGGACAAGGCGGCATTCGAAGAACACTGCAAGAAGATGGGCGTCGAGTGCGTCATCACGGTCGCGAACGCGAATGCCCAGAAACAGGCAAACGACGTCGACAACCTTCTCACCCAGGGCGTCGACGTGCTTGTGATCGCGCCGCACGATTCCACCCAGGCGGCGTCGATGGTCGACAAGGCCAATGCGCAAGGCGTCCCGGTTATCAGTTATGACAGGCTGATCAACAATCCAAAGGTCGATCTTTACATCTCGCACCAGGTCCCTGTGATCGGGCGCAAGATGGCGGAATATGCGCTCTCAAAAGTGCCGAAGGGCAATTACGTACTGGTTTACGGGGCATCGACCGACAACAACGGTATGATCCTGAAGAAGGAGCAGAACGCGGCATTGAAAGCGGCAGTTGACCGGGGTGATATAAAGATAGTTGCAGATCAGCACGCAAAGGATTGGAAACCCGACGAAGCTCTCAAGATCGTCGAGAACGCTCTGACCCAGAACAATGACAAAATCGACGCGGTTGTCGCCTCCAACGACGGAATGGCCGGCGGGGTGATCGCGGCTCTCAATGCCAAAGGTCTCACCGGGAAGGTTCTGGTGACGGGCCAGGACGCCGAAAAAGCTGCTCTCCAGAGGATCGCCCGGGGCGAGCAGACGATGACGATCTATAAGCCGATCGTTCCTTTGGCCAGCCGAGCAGTGGATGCGGCGATAAAGCTGGCAAAAAAAGAAAAACTTGATACGGTTCCGTTCAAGGTCGACGGCATGGCAGGCGAGATCCCCGCGATACTGCTGGAAGTTATTGTCGTCGATAAAGACAATCTTCTCGAAACGGTAATAAAGGACGGTTACGTCACGTACGAAGACGTCTACGCTAACATTCCTGAGGACAAGCGTCCTCCGAAACCATAGTCCCGAGTTCGGACCGCGAGTCCGGAAACTGAACAAAATGGAAAACACCGACAAGACCGGCGGGCTCAAGATAAAGACTTCCTCGCTGCGCGCGTACACGATGCTAGGGGCACTCGTGCTCATATGGCTCTTCTTTCACTGGCAGACCGGCTCGATATTTTTGACGCCGAGGAACCTTTCGAACCTGATGCTTCAGACCTCGGTAACCGGCATTATCGCGGTCGGGATGCTGATGGTCATCATTTCAGGGAACATTGACCTTTCGGTCGGTTCGCTGCTCGCGTTGGCGGGCGGCGTGGGGGCGATATGCCTGACGAACCTCGGATACGGACTGATCCCTTCGATCCTGATCGCTATCGCGGTCGGTGTCGTGATCGGGTTCTTCCAGGGACTTCTTACCGCGTACGCCTCGATCCCCGCGTTCATCGTGACTTTGGGCGGGTTGCTCGCCTGGCGGGGCGCTATCAAGGGCATCTCTCAAAGCGAGACGGTCCCGATAATCGACGCTAACTTTAAGGCCATCGGACAAAGTTACGTCGCTCCGCAGATGGGCTGGGTGATCGCCGCTATCGCGATCGCGGCAGTGCTCTATGTCGCTGTGCGAAGGGCGAAGGTCAAGAAGGAGTACGGTTTGGGGGGCAGCCTCGGCGGTGAGCTGGGGTGGGCGCTACTTCCGATAGCGGGCATAGTCGCGTTTATCTTTGTGATGAACGCGTATGCGGGAATCCCGGTTCCTGTCCTCATTTATCTTGGCGTGGCGCTATTCGGGTATTTCATCACGAACAATACGACTTTTGGCAGATACATCTACGCGATCGGCGGCAACGCCGAGGCGGCGAGGCTCTCCGGGATCAACAACCGGGCGGTGATATTGAAAGTTTTCGCGCTTCTTGGAGCGTTTACCGGCATCGCCGCGCTGATCTACACGGCGCGGGTCGCGAGTGCTTCACCGGATGCGGGAACACTGCTTGAACTTGATGCCATCGCGGCCTGTGTTATCGGCGGAACCAGCCTGATGGGCGGCCGCGGAACGGTCTTCGGGGCCTGTCTGGGCGCGCTGATAATGGCGAGTCTCGACAACGGCATGTCGCTTTTGAACCTGCCTGATTTCATGCAGGAGCTGATCAAGGGTTCGATCCTGGTCGCCGCCGTCGGCGTTGACATGATCGGCCGCAAGTAGACGTGCATTCGCGCTAGGAAATAGGGGCAGCTTTCAGTCGATCCGGAAACGGTGAAAGAATCTCTGAAAATGCCCCTAAGACGCAAAAAAAATGTTGACATGTTCAGATTTCTGTAATATGTTCTCCAATATCTTTTGCACAGTTCTGCAACAAAGTCTTTTTTTTGAAAGTAATTCAACGTTAAAGCTTTAGTAAAGAAAGTTTTCGAGTAGTCGACCGCCTCTTCGGGCGAAACCGTCTACTCTTCCCCGTTTCTGGTCGTTCTTTAGTGATCACACTGCCCGACGAGAACCCGAACAAGCGGAATAACCCGCCGTCAATAAACGACTCAATCCGAGACCGGAGGATGATTAATGAGTAAAGGAAATTGTTTTCGAATTGCGGCCATTGACTGGCCAAGTGCGGTAACTGGCAAAGTGCCGTTAGTTTTTGCGATCTTTGCGCTTCTTGGCTGCATAGCCTTTACGGCACCTGCCGTGCTCGCGCAGAAGACGAACGGCCAGATCACTGGCAATGTCACGGACCAGGCTGGCGCTGCAGTCGCGGGAGCGACTGTTACCGCAAGTCAGGCCTCCATTGGCCTGAGGCGCTCTGTCGAGACAACCTCCGGAGGTTTTTATTCGATACCTGACCTTCCTGCCGGCACTTACATCGTCTCGTTCTCGAAGGACGGCTTTAAGGAGACGGTGGTCGGTTCGGTTGTGGTAAACACTTCTTCGGTCACCAACCAAAACGTTCAGTTGGAAATTGGAGAGGTTTCTGCGACGGTTAACATCACTGCCGATGCCGTGCAGATAGAAGCCCAGACCGGTGCGGTCGGCGAAGTCGTTTCGGGCGAACAGGTCCGCGAGCTTCCGCTTAACGGAAGAAGCTTTGTGCAGTTGACTCAGCTTCAACCCGGCGTTTCGGCGGCAAACAACTTTGACAGCAAGAGCAAAGGCCTTTTCGGCGGTGTTGATTTTTCGGTGAACGGAAACTCCGGTCAAGCGAATCTGTTCCTAACCGATGGAGCCAACAACAACGATACCGGTTCGAACCGAACCATCCTGCTTTTCCCCTCGATCGAAGCCATTTCCGAGTTCAAGGTACTAAGAAACAGCTACGGTCCTGAATACGGTCAGGCAGCAGGCGCTGTGATCTCGATCATCACCAGGGGCGGCAGCAACGATTTCCACGGCAGTCTTTTCTACTTCGGCAGGAACGACGCGCTGAACGCAACCGAGTTCTTCGCCAACCAGAACGGGATCGGCAAGAACGCGCTCCGAAGGAACGACTTTGGCGGATCCATTGGGGGACCGATCATCAAGGACCGCTTCTTCTTCTTCTTCTCGCAAGAGTGGAACAAGGAGATCCGCGGCCAGTCGAGGTTCGGAAGTGTTCCCACCGCGGCGGAACGTCAGGGTGATTTCAGCAACCCGCGATTTGGATCAAACGGACAGCGTTGTTCGCCGGACGATGTTCAGAACGATTCGCATCCGGCTTTTGGAACTAACATTATTCCGGCGGCGAATCTCAGCTCGGCGGGCATGACGCTTGTTCAGATCTTCCCGGTTGCAAATGTGGCCAATCCGTCCGGCTGCAACAACTGGGCGCAGTCCGCTAACTCGCCGATAGATTTCCGAGAGACAAACATCAGGTTCGACGGAAAGATCAACAGCAAGAACAAGATCTTTGGCCGCTACACAAGAGATGACTGGTCGAACGCGACTCCGATTCTGACAGGAAACCTTTGGGGAGACGATGCTTTCCCGACGATCGAGAGTACGTGGGCACAGCCTTCGCGCCAGGTCGCCGTGAAACTGACCACGGAACTGAGTTCCACCGCGATCAACGAGGTGCAGTTCTCTTATTCGGCTAACAGGATCAATGTCGATCCCGGCTCTGGCGCGGACCTGAATGCTGAGATCAACACTGCGATTCCCGGATACTTCCCGGATTCAGGAAAGGTCAACGGGATCAATCGCCCTCATCCGACTTTCTGGGGCGGTATCGCACCTTATTACTCGAGTTCAGGTCCGGATCTCTGGACGCAGACCCCGTTCAGGAACTCTCTCGACATTTATTCAATAAGGGATGACGTATCCTGGGTTAAGGGTAATCACACACTTCGGTTCGGCGGCCTTTACGACAAGGCGGCGAAGGATGAGGATTCCGGTCCGAACAATGAGGCCGTGCATTTCTGGGGTCCGACCGCATGCTGCGGCGGAGATGGAGTTGGACCCGCTAACTGGGGCAACTCGATGCTTATCGACCTCCTGACCCAAGGATCTTTGTTTGGATTCGACGAGGCCAGCACGATGGCGGTCGGACAAAACAGGTATACGAACTTCGAATTGTATCTGGGAGATTCCTGGAAGGTGAAGTCGAATCTAACCGTCGAACTTGGTGCCCGATACTCGATCTATTTTGAGCCGTACGACGAGCGTAATCTCATCAGCGGATTTGACGCGGCGTCTTATGACCCGAGTCGTCCCGCGACGGATCCTTGTAACGGCCTTGTAGTCCCGAAAGGTACAAATCCCTGCGCGGGAATTCCCGGAGCAAGTACGCCGACCGAATTCTCGAACCGGTCGCTGCGCAAAAACAGCTATGGCAACTTCGCACCCCGACTTGGCGTCGCCTGGGACGTCTTTTCGGACGGCAAGACAGCGGTCAGGGCGGGTTTCGGCCAGTTTTTCCTAAGGGAAAGGACCAGCCCGTATTTCGCTTCATTGACCCAGAACGCGCCGTTCGTCACGTCGATCGCGGGTCGCCGGTCGTTGGACGGAACAACATTTGTGGACCTGCCTGCCGCCTCCAATGGAAGACCGCAATATGGTCTGAGTCCGGAAGCTGCCACGCCGTACGCGATCCAGTTCAACGTCTCAGTGGGCCGCGAACTGTGGCGGGATACGGTGGTTGAAGTTGGATATGTCGGGAATCGTTCTAGAAAGCAATTGACGCACAATGACGTCAATCAGGTTAACGAGTCAGACAGGGTTGCCGCGGCATTCGCTGCGGACGCCAACGAGGTTAATTCCTATCGGCCTTACAGCAACTATGGCACGATCTATCAGTTCGAACGGAATGGACGAGGCAATTATGACTCGCTTCAGGTACTGTTCAGGACCAGATTCTCTGCCAAGTCGTCATTCCAGGCGGCGTACACCTACTCGAAGTCGCAGGCTGACTTTGGTTTGAACGATTCAAGCGGCGGCTCCAGCGCCTTCGCGGTATTGGATCGGAACAACAGGGGATTGGACTTTGCCGAATCGGACATAAACCGGCCGCATATTTTCGTGGCCAACTTCATTTACAATCTACCGTCGCTTAAGGGTTCCGATGCGTGGGTACAGGCTTTGGCAGGTGGATGGGAATTTGCTTCGATCATTCAGATCTCAAGCGGTACCTCCATCACCCCGGCTCTGAACGCGACGAGCATTTCGTATGCCGATCCGGTGGATCCGAATCAATCGAACACGCTTCAGGGCGGTATCAGCGGATTTGGAACCGGCGTGGCAAATCAGCGGCCGCTAAGGGTAGAAGGCGTGCCTTGCAGGATAAGTGGTACTGAGGGCAGCTATTTCAATCCGAACGCGTGGACGCTCGTTGGCTTCAAGATCGGCGAGGACGCTCCGCAAAAATCCACCTGCGAAGGTCCGAGAGCCAGGAATGTGGATTTCTCGATATACAAGAACTTCACTCCTTCTTGGTTGACCAAGAGCTGGTTCGGAGAGGGCGCCAGGCTCCAGTTCAGACTGGAACTGTTCAACGCTTTCAACAACCCGCAGTTCAACGGCGCTGTTCCCAATATCTACTACAACGGAAGAGTAGTATGCGGAAATAACCCCTGCAGTCCTACGAACAATACCGTCACCGCCTTTGAAGGCGCGCAAGGTAACTTCGGAGTGGCAACCTCTACAAAGGGAGGCAGGGAGATCCAGTACGCGTTGAAGTTCAACTTCTAGAATGGTTGACATCAACAAGGATGAGGAAATAGCTGCTTTAGGGCAGCTATTTTCTTGTCTTCGGGCTTAGTGATAGAATCATATCTCGCCCTCGATCAGGATCTACTCCATCTTTTTGTCGTGGTATGAACGGAAGAATACTTGCTTTACTTTTTTGTTTCTTCGCTGTTTGTTTGCAGGTCAGCGCCCAGACTCCGGAAGCTGCAGATAAAGGCGGTACGTCTGTGTCCGGCGCGGGCGAACAGGAAGACGCGATGCTAAAGAGTCTCGCTGACGCCGAGAAGTACCAACGTGCTTCAGATCTTCCCAACGCAAGGATCGCGAATCGCGCGGTACTTGGTTTAGCACTTCAGCGAATGGGGATCGTCGCGATCGAGGAGGGCGAGTTTTCGAAAGCCGTCAGATTTCTCACCGATGCCAAGGGTTTTTCTAACGACCCGTCCGTCCAGACAAATCTGGCAATTGCCTATATGCGCCAGAATCTTTTTGATGACGCGTTACGCGAGGCAAGGGCAGCGCTCAGCATCGACCCGGACCACATCGGCGCTCACTATATTCTCTCTAACATCTTATATGCGCAGGAAAACTATTCTGAGGCCCTGCCCGAACTGGAATATGTCTTTTCGAAATCTCCTGACTTTGAAATCGCCCGGGCGCTGGGATTTACGTACCTGAGTCTTAAGGAGATCGATAAGGCGAGGGCTCATTTTAAGCTGACCCTGAGTCTGCTGACGCGCGAAAGTGCCGACATTCATGTTCTCTTGGCGAAATTTTATGAAAGAACAAATTATCCTGCCGACGCGGAGCGCGAATTAAGAGAAGCGCTCGCTCTGGATCCTGAGGCGCCCAAAGTGAACCTCTATCTAGGGTATCTGTTGATGCAAAATGGTGGAAGTGGACGGCTCGGTGAGGCCTTACAGGCGTTCGAAAAGCAATTGGCGTTTACGCCCGATGATTTCTACGCCAACTTCTTTGCGGGAGTTGCTTCCACATCGAATAACGAGAATGAAAAGGCCATTCCCTTTCTTGAGCAAGCGATCAAACTGAATCCAGCGGTCGGCGAAGCGTATCTGTTCCTGGGCCAGGCCCAACTAGCGCTTGATGATCTTGTGAATGCCGAGAAGAATCTTCGGAAAGCGATTTCACTGGAATCCAAGGAAAAGGGGAACACACAGTCGCGCCGAACACATTTCTTGCTCGGCAGGCTTTTGATGAGGGTAGGAAAGGAAGAGGAGGGCCGAAAGGAACTGCTTTATGCGAACAAGCTTCAAAAGGAAGCCCTCGATACATCGCGCACAGAGATCGACAAGATACTTGGCCAGGTCGCCGAAGGAAGCGATCTGAAGTCGATTGATGAAAAGTCGATCGAGGCCGATGTAAAGGCAGATCTTGACCCAGAGAGGGTCACCCAGCTTGAGAAGATCAAGACATATCTCACCGGCGTAATTACCCAGTCCTACACCAATTTGGGCGTGATCGCGACCCAAAACAACCTATTGGGCGATGCGATCAGCAACTTTTCGACGGCGTACGGTTGGGACCCGGATTTTCCGAACCTGAGTCGAAATCTCGGTATTGTGCGATTCCGGAACTCAGAGTACGAAGCTTCTATCGAGCCATTGTCGAAACAACTGAAGGCGAATCCGGATGATGCTCTCGTGAGGAAACTGCTTGGGACCGGCTATTACATGACCGGGAAGTACGACGAATCGGTCCGGACGCTTAAGCCAATTGAGACCTCGATCTTCTCAGACGCGGAGCTTGCCTATTCCTACGGATTTTCTCTGGTTCGGGTAAAGCAGAGCACGAATGCTATCTCGGTTTTTGACCGGATGGCGAAATCCGCGGAAAAGAATCCGGATACGATCTTTTCGGCAGCCCAGGGCTTCATGATCGCCGGTGATTACAATCGGGCGATAGCGGAGTTCGAGCGTGTTCTCAGATATGCGCCGGATACAAGGAAGGCGAACTACTATATCGGCCAATGCCTGATCCGTTTGAACCGAAGCGCCGAAGCGGCGGACGCGTTCGAGCGGGAGAGCGTCATTGATCCTTCAGATCCCCTCTCCAGATATCACTGGGCGGTGTCTCTGATCGAACGCAGGGTTGAGATAGACAAGGCGGTCCGTTTGCTGGAGGACGCTGTCAGGCTCAGAAGCGGCTATGCTGATGCACACTATCAGCTCGGAAAGCTATTTCTGGAACGCGGCGATACCGAAAAGGCGATCAGCGAACTTGAGCGCGGAGCCGCGGCGGATCCAAAGAAAGATTACATTCATTACCAGTTGAGCATCGCATACCGGAAAGCATCACGTATGGAAGACGCTGAACGCGAGCTGAAACTTTATCAGAAGCTCAAGGACGAGATGAGAAAGACTTCGGAGCCCATGGCGATGGGAGAGGAAGATACTCCGGAGATAGAACAATAGGCAACTTGGTTGCGCGGCTAATCAACTTCCAGTCTTGAAACGGACCTGCCGCAAACCGATCCGAAGAATATAAACTGATTAGAAATGAAATCAAAGATCTCTGCAATCCTTGTTCTTGTCTCACTCCTCGCTTCTCAGGCGGCGTTCGCTCAGGAAGACGTTTGTAA
>JAHEEZ010000353.1 GCA_024640445.1 Acidobacteriota bacterium
GAAGACCCGCGCCGTTGTAAAGCCCCGCATCCGGATTGTCCGCCCAGGCATAGCGAACAGCGGTTGGGTTCTTCACTTCCGGCGAAGAGACGATCACGTCGCCACCCTCTATCTTCGCGTCCGCCCAGTGAAACTTCCGGTCCTCGCCGGCGATCTCAAAGCCTCCCAACTTGCTGCCTACGGCTTTCAGCCCATTCGCGTGATCGAAGGAAAGCCTGACCTTGTAGCCTTCGACCTTCATTGATCTCAAAACCGGTCCGGAGAATTCGATCTCGCGTCCGTACGTCTTTGCCAGAGCGATCAGCGCTATCCGCTTGCCGACATCCTGCTTGTTCTTCGGGTGGATGTCGTCCGCCTCCCCGATGTCGATCGTAACCGCGAGACCACTGTTCATGTCGTCGCGTGCAATGTGGTCCTGCGCCTCCCGAAGACTCGCCCAGCCGGAATCGCCCGGCTGGTCCGCGCGCTTCATATAGTTCGCGAGCTGGACGATGAGGAAAGGAAAATCGCCGGACCGGAATCCGGCGCGCCAGTCTTTGATCAAAAGGGCCATCACCTTTTCGTACTGTTCCGCACGGCCGACATTCGATTCGCCCTGATACCATATCGCGCCCTTGATCGCGTAAGGAAACAACGGATAGATCATCGCGTTGTAGCGCGCGTTGACAAGCGTGAACGAACCGCTCGGGGATGGCGGCGTTTTGAGGTCCTGCATCGCATCACCACCCATAAATCGCCATTCGCCCGCCAGCGAGATCGGATCTCCGCTGCCGTCAGCCGGGCGAACGAACATCTGTTCGGGATCGCCATAAAAGCCGCCGGCGCCTCCCGTATCAAGCACCCCGACGGCTATCGTGTTCGAGCCCGGCCTCAAGAGTTTCGCGCTGACAGCGTACTCGCGAGGCGTATCCCACTTGTTGGTCGCCCCGACAGGTTCTCCGTTCACGAACGTCGCGTCGTTGTCATCGATCGGGCCGAGACTGATCAAAAGGTCTTTCCCGGCCCAGGCGGCGGGAAGATCGAAGGTGTGCCGGAAGAAAGCGACTCCGTCGAAATCAGGAAGCCCTCCGTTCTCCCACACGCCCGGAAGTTTTGTCGTTTTCCAACCGGAGTCGCTAAATCCCGCTGCGCGCCATCCTTTTGGCGCAGGCGAGGACGAATCGTATTCCTTCCACCACTTCGCCATTTCCGTGTCGATGTCCACCGGACCGCTGTTCAGATTGGCGATGTCGCGGTCGAGTTGGGAGATCTGGTTCTGAAAGTCCGGGAGGGTGGACAGCGAGCCTCTGCTGACCCAGCCCTCGGCGACCGTGCCGCCCCAGGAGGAATGGATCAGACCGATCGGAATCCCGAGTTCATTCTGGAGCTTTCGTCCGAAGAAGTAAGCGGCCGCCGAAAAGCCTCCCCAACCTCCGCCCGCGACCGTTTCCGGCGAGCTGACAGACCAGTTTCCATTCACTGTATCCCGGACCTTCGAATCGACCTCTTTCGGCACCGTGAACAGTCGCAGCATAGGATTCCCGGCGGCGGCTATCTCGTTCTCGGCGCCATTCACCTGCGCGATCCCCATCTCCATGTTCGACTGGCCGGAACAGATCCAGACGTCACCGTAGAGGAGGTTCTTCACGGTCACTGTCTCGGATCCGGAAACGGTCATCGTGTATGGACCTCCGGCTTTGTGCGCCGAAAGACGTACCATCCACTTGCCATTGGCGTCTGCTCTGGCTTTAGACTCTTCTTCGCCCATCGAGACGGTGACTTCGGCACCCGGCTTTGTCCAGCCCCAGACCGGAACCTCCACGCCCCTCTGAAGCACAGCATTGTCGGTGAATAGCGGGTGCACGAATGGTTTTGAGCCCTGGGCAAACACTGAAGACACCGCCACTGCGAAGAAAGATATCGTCACGGCGAGCTTGCCGAGAAAGGGTGATCGTATGCGCATAAAGGTTTTCCCTGGATGTTGCGTCCTTGTTAGGTCCGACTAATGTAGTTGTGACTGAACTTAGATCCTCTTCCGGCACTTAATACGTAGGCCGCAGATATCCCGCCGCCGGAAACGCTCAGATCGCTCAGTTGAATCCCCGTTCTTGATGATGATTGCAGAAGGTGTTAGCGCAAATCGAAAAGGGAAAGTAGCCGGGCTACCGCGATCAACTGTCGAATGTCCCTAGAATGGTACAAAAAGTCCTGCCATCGCCATTTGGCAGTGCAAAGTAAATGACCCGGAAGGTCAGTCCGCAGGTGTTGAGTCGCCCCGCCGATCACCATTTATCGGTCCTGAACGGGGTGGCAGGAAGACCGCCATCGTTGTAGAGAGTGGCGTCCGGATTGTCAGCCCATCCATACCGGACCGCAACTGGGTTTTTTACATCGGGTGATGATACGATCACGTCGCTACCCATGATCTTCGCATCAGCCCAAAAGAACTTCTGATCGCTCGCGGCGATCTCGAAACCCTTCAGTGCCCCCGCTCTGGAAACCAGGGTCTCAGCGTGATCGAAACTCAATCTGACCGTGTCCCCTTCAACCTTCAAGCCCCTGTAAACGGGCCCCGAATACTGCAGTTCTCTGCCGTAGGTTTTCGCCAGCGCGATGAGCGCCAGCCTAACACCTACATCCTGCTTGTTTTTCGGGTGGATGTCATTCGCCTCGCCGATGTCGATCGCGACCGCCAGTCCGCTGTTCGGTGTATCGCGCGCAATGTTACTTTGTGCCTGGCGCAGGCGCGCCCACGCCGAGTCAGACGGCTGCTGTTTTCTCTCGAGATAGTTTGCCAGCTGCACTATCAGGAACGGGAACTCGCCTGACCCGAAACCGGAGCGCCAGTCGCGGATCAGAAGGCTCATTATCTTTTCGTACTGATCGGCACGTCCGACATTCGTTTCACCCTGGTACCAGACAACTCCCTTGATCGGATACGGAAAAAGAGGGTGGATCATAGCGTTATACCGGACATTGACGAGAGTATATGCGTTCACGGTTGGGCTTGGGGGAGCTTCCATATCTTTCATTTCAACTGAAGGCCGGTATCGCCATTCCCCGGCGAGCGGCAATTTGACGCTTTGTTCCGCTCCATTCAAAGCGACGAACATCTGATCAGGCTTGCC
>JAHEEZ010000354.1 GCA_024640445.1 Acidobacteriota bacterium
CAGTTCGGAGATGCCGATGATCCCGCTCATGGGGGTTCGGATCTCGTGCGACATGTTCGCCAGAAACTCGGATTTGTTCCGGATGGCTTCCAACGCACCGTCACGTGCCGCCGCCAGGCTGTCTTCGAGGTGTTTCTGGCTTGAAATGTCGCGAATTACGGTACTGAAGTACTCGACTTTCCCTTTCTGATTCTGATGGGCAAGTATGAGCTGCGAGGTAGGTATCTCATCGTCCCCGGATCTGATAGCGGTCGTCCCGAGCCATGCGCCCTTCTTCACCGCCACAGGTATTGCTTCCGACTGCAGGAGCGTGTTTACCCAGCTAGGATGGAACGAACTTGTTCGCACAGTCGATACATCCGCGTCGACGCCCAAACCCACCATCTCTCGTCCGGCGGGATTTAGATACGTTATCCTTCCCTGAAAATCGTAAATGCTGATAAGGTCGGGCGAGTTCTCCAGGATCATAAGCATCCGGTTGCGCGCGGTCTCGAACTCGCGTTTTTCAGTTATGTCGATCCCGGTTCCGACAATGTACTTTATCTGTCCCGCATCGTCCTTTATCGCTGACACCTGCCACGAGACCAACCGCGTCTCCTCATCCTTTGTGATCCACTGGTTCAGGTAGTCTTCCTTGAAAAATGTCGAATCAAAATTCCTGTAGCTCGATTTGATCCTGGCGACCTCCTCAGTAGGGATCAGAACGTTCCAGAACACCCTTCCACGAACCTCTTCGAATGTATAGCCCGAAAGCTTTTCACAGGCCTGATTGAACCTTATGATCCTCCCTTCGAGATCGAGGACAAGGACGAGCGAACTGTTTACGTCGATCGCCGCTGAGACAAAATCCATCTCCTGCTTCAATCGCTCTTCCGTTCGCTTTCTTTCAGTCACATCGCGGCTGACCTGCGCGGCCCCCGTAACCTCGTTTCGACGACCCAGTATTGGGGTATATGTCACCTCATAAAAATAGGTGTCCCCGGTGTCGTCGGTGAACTCCTGCGTCGCAGAAAATTTTTCCCCTGCCAGAGCCCTCCTCCAAAGACTTACGGATTCGTCGCGTTTTGAAGGATATCGCGAAAGTGCATCCCGCACGCTCATTCCTATCCTGACGTCCTTCTTGAACAACGAGAGGATGTTTTCGCTGTAGGCCTTGTTGAACGAGATCAGTCTCAGGGAGGTGTCGATCGCAGCGATGAGGTCTGACGTCCCCTCAAGAATGCCTCCGAGCTGGCCGACCGTGTTGGCCAGCTGCTGATGGGTATCGTGGAGTTCTGTAGAGGTGTCCCGAGTCTTCTCGATCGCAAGCTCGAGGCGTTGTTTTGCCGATTCCAGGTCGCGGCGAAGTTTCAGTTCCTTGAGAATGACGAAGATCGTCCAGCCGACCAGGATGGTCACGGCGAGACTAAGCAAGAGCATCAGTTCTGCGGCCTTGAAGTAACTGGGATCCGCGTACTTCGAAATAGCCGGAAATGAAGGGCCGAGGCGCTCCGCCGCGATCGAAGTCACCGCGCCTTCGATATTCCCGGTCTCCCTTCCGATAAGGAATCCGACTATCAGAACAGCGAAAACGCTAAGAAATATCGCTGCCAGCTTCTTGATGGTCCGGAACGAGATTCTGTCAGCGTGTTCTTGCATTGATGGGGAAGACCGGAAAGCGGCCCGGCCGGGAAAGATATGGTCGGCGGTCTTTCAACCGTTGGCCCATAGGGTAGATAAGTAAGACTCTTGGAATAGAATTGCGGGCAGGCGGGTCTGCCAATGTTTAACATTGTAAAATGGAGGCCAACACAATGCAAGGAAAAACAAGGGCGGAACCGCTGAAAGTAGTGGTTCCGCCCGCTTAGCCTTGTGATGAAAATGTACTATCGGAACTGTCGCAGGAAACGCACGTCGTTCTCGAACATCAGCCTGATGTCATCAAGTGAATACATCAGGGCGCACATCCGCTCAAGTCCAAAACCGAACGCGAAGCCCGAATAAACCTTGTGATCGATCCCGCAATTTTCGAGAACGTTTGGATGGACCATTCCGCAGCCTCCCAATTCGATCCAGCCGGACCCTCGGCAGGTGCCGCACTTGTCGCCCTCGAATGATCCCGTGCCTTCGCACTTGAAACAAGAAAAGTCGAATTCGGCGCTGGGTTCCGTGAAAGGGAAGTAGCTTGGTCTGAACCGAGTCCTGGTGTCGCGCCCGTACATGCGGCGCAGCCACTCGGTCACCGTTCCTTTGAGATGCGCCATCGAAATCCCCTTGTCCACGCAAAGGCCTTCGATCTGATGGAACATCGGCGTATGCGTCTGGTCCGGCGTGTCACGGCGGAAGACCCTGCCGGGAGCGATGATGCGAAGCGGGGCGCCCCTCCGTTCCATCGCACGTATCTGGACCGTCGATGTCTGCGAGCGGAGCGCAAATCCGCGGGTGGTGTAGAAAGTATCCTGCGATTCCCTGGCGGGATGCGTTTCGGGTATGTTCAGCGCGTCGAAATTGTAATAGTCCGTCTCGATCTCGCGGTCGTCTTCGATCGCGTATCCCATCGAAACGAAAATATCCTCGATCCTCTGCCGGAGAAGCGTTATCGGGTGAAGGTGGCCGCTGCGCGGCCTGCGTCCCGGTATCGTCACGTCGATCGTCTCGCGTTCTGTGCGAGCGTTCAGGATGTACCGGCCAAGCCTTTCCTCAGTCTCGCCGATCGCAGATTCGATCTCCTTGCCGACCGTCTGAACGAATTTGCCGAATTCCGCCCTGTTTTCAGGAGTGATCTTGCCGATCAGGCGCTTGGCGCCCGTGAGCGGACTCTTCTTGCCCGTATGCCGGACACGAAGCTCCTCCAGCTCTTTCTTCAAGCCTTCTGCCGCCGCAAGGGTGAGATCGCCGAACTCCTCCTTCCGGAAGTTCACGAACCTCGAGAACTCGGTCCTGAACCGGTCACGTATGGCCTCTATCTGGCTCTTTTCTTCTTGCATCGGCGTAAGGGATCTCGGTTGCCGGCCCCAAAAACGGCTACACAGACAAATCCTGCTAAGCCGAACTTGCCTGTGTGACGAAAACTTCGTGCCGTCCGACGGCAGTTGTTCTATGCCTTGGCGCTGTTATCGATCG
>JAHEEZ010000355.1 GCA_024640445.1 Acidobacteriota bacterium
CTCTGCTGAATTGCGGCGCTTACTCGATCGCCCAGATGTTCCCATACAATGGGCGCGCGCTCCCGGCAGTAGTGCTGATCGGATCGGACGGAAAGCCGAGGCTCGTGCGAAAGCGGGACAATTACGAGGATCTGCTGACGAACGAAGTGTAAGGGTCGGCTAGCAACAACCGCCACGAAGCCTTTAATCGATCATTGACCAATGACCAATGAATCGGTACCCGGAGCGGTAGCGACGGGAACAAGAGAGTTCAACCGCAGAGTCGCGGAGACGCAGAGATTCTAAGGTCAGTGTATCGGATACAAACGCGGCGCTAACGACGGAACCCCATTGATACCTGATACCTGATCCATGATCGTTGATCATTGAAATGCCGCTTCAGCGGCGGCACGCTTCATTGACCGATGCCCATTGAACACTGCCCATTGAAATCAGTACCCTGACCGGCAGCGACGGGCATAAGTTAATTAACCGCAGAGTCGCAGAGACGCAGAGGGTATTTGGGATGTGAACCGTGACCCGAATTGCAACTCGCCTCTCAACCCGATATTCCCAAGAAATCTCAGCGTTTTCTGCGCACTCTGTGGTTGATCTCTTTCGCGCCTGGCGGCGCATTGGGCAGGCACAGGCTTGCCCCTTCTGCCCGGCGACGGTTGATATCTTCCGCGGCGAAACAAACGCTACATCATCGCCTTTCTTATCAGTCCGGTGAGGACCTCTTTCTCGGCTTCCGAAAGATCGAAGCCCGCCTTTTCGTACACCTCGGAGAGTTCACAAAGCGCGATCGCACGGTTGCCATCTCCAAGGATGGCGGGGACCATTTCAATACACGCCGTCGCGGCGTCTCTGGACTTCCCTACTTCTCCGTAGAAATGATACCGGTTGGCGATCTCCATCAGAAGTTCGGATCTCGCGATCAATTGCGGAACGTTTTCCAATGCTTCCGCCGCTTCATCGATAAGCGCCAACGCTTCCTCCCTCAGGTCCATCGAGCTCTTCGCGTCGCTGGCGGAGATCAGCCCCGACACGCGGTCGGCTACCGAATCCAACGCTCCGAGAGCCTGACGGAAGTGGTCGTCTTCGCCACGGAGAATGCAAACCTGAGCGATGTTCACAAGGGTTCCTTTTGCCGCAGAGGGATCAGAGATGTCGCCCGCCATCTCCATCGCCCTCTCAAATTTGCCGAGCCGCGCGAACTGGATCGCGACGGCGCTATGAACCTGGAACCGTGCCTTGCTGTCACGCACTTCCCTCTCGGATTCCGACCTGAGGATCGCGTATGCCTCTTCGGCAGCGTCCAGCGCCTCCTGTTCGTCTTGCTCTTCCAGGTAAGCCCTCGAGAAGCCCGCCAGCGCATTCGCCATCTGGGTCTTGTCAGCGACAAGGTCAAGCGTGCGGTCTGCCATATCAACGCTTCCGGCCTGAAGGAAGGCCATCGAAATGTTCGCCAGGATATTGTCCTTGTGGGGGCCGTCCAGCGCTTCCGCAAGTTTCCTCGCTTCGTCAAAAGCGGCGATCGCGCGATCTTTCCTGTCTGACTCGACAAAGCCGGAACCGACCTCAATAAAACCCCGGATTCCGTCCTCATCGAATTCGATCTCGCTGCACGCAGCGAATGAACGTTCAAGCATCGCGACCGCCTTTTCGGTCTGTCCTGCCCGATGCCGGATCGCGGCGATCTCGTTCATGGCGTCCACGCGGGCGCTGAAAAAATCTATCCTCCCAAGTGCCTCGTCCGATTCCGCATCTCGGTCCAACTTCGCAAGGTTCACCGCGATTCCGGCAAACGCTTCCGAATGATGTTCAAGATCCTCGGCTATGCGGATCGCCTCTTCAGGTTCGCCTTTCGCCGCCTTCTGTATCGCAAACGCTTCAAGGCCGGCAGCGCGGGCGCGGTCCTCTTCGATCGCGTCCACGAGCTGAAGACCGTATTCGTCATCGTCGATCTCGACACACTTCGCGATAACGCGTATCAGCATGCGGTCGCGAAGGAACGGGTCGCCAATACTGTCCGCGTGCTCGGCAGCGGAATCGACATCGCCTTTGTCCAGAAATCGCTGGATAACGGTCTGCATCGCGGCCGCCCTCGCCTCCGCGCTGCGCATCTTGTCCGCAAGAAAAACGGCGCACGAGACAAGGTCTCCGCCCGCCGCTTCTACCGAGATATCTTCTGCCATAAACAGTACCGCCGCATTACCGGCATCTTCCTCTTTAATTGAACACTCTTTCGAAGCTCTCCGCGTTCCAGTCCCGCAGATCATCAGTCACCGCTTCCGCACCGGCTTCACGAAGACGGACGTCAGATACGGTGTTCGTCACACCCAGCGTCCTAAGACGCGCGCCCTTACCTGCCATAATGCCTTGCGGCGCGTCCTCGATGACGACGCATTTACGTTTCGTGAGCGGGAAACCGTATTTCTCCGCGTGTACCAGATCGATCTGCCTGAATCCGACACGGTAACATTCGGGATCCGGCTTGGTGGTCGAAACGTCTTCCGCTGTGATGACCACCTTGAAATACTCGGCAAGTCCGGTAACTTCCAGTATGTATGCCAGTTCATCGCGCCGAGCCATGCTGACTAGTCCCATTTCGAAACTCCGGCTCATACGCTTGATAAAGTCCTCAACGCCGTCGAAAATGGGAATTCCCTCGTCGATTATCTCCCGCCACCTGGCGGTTTTCCCATCGACTATCTCCGGGATCCTCTCCTCGGGGATCTCTTTGCCGGCCATCGAGGCGATCGATCGCACGAAACTGGAGTCGTTCATTCCAAGGCACCTGTAGTACATCTCCTCAGTGACCTCGATGCCCTCCCCCTTGAACACCTCGGCATATGCCCGCATCTGGATCGGCTCGTCGTTCAGCACAACGCCGTTAAAGTCCATTAATATCGCTCTGACCATTTCACTCCGTTTCAATACCCTGAATCTGACCGCGTGACACTATTTTATATGCCGCTTATCACACAAACAAACGTTGCGGGCGCCAAGGCCGAAACCCGGGCGCCCGCGGACGGTTCAAGTAGTGTGGACGGACTACTTCGCGTCCATGTTCTTCTTCAGGTTCTCTAATGACCGCCTGCAGTTCTC
>JAHEEZ010000356.1 GCA_024640445.1 Acidobacteriota bacterium
AAGTAACGAAATGAAGAAATTCCTGGCTGTCCTAAATAGGGAATACAAGAAGATGGTGTTCAGGTGGACGTTTGTGATCACGACGTTCCTGATGCCCGTGCTGGCGTCTGTTTTCATACTTGTCCCGATGCTGATCTTCTCGATCGAGGGAGAACGCACAAAGATAGTGATCGCGGATCTTAACGGCAAGGTCGGCAAGAGGCTCGAAGCGAATCTTGCACCGGAGAGGATCGCCGAAAAGGCAAGACAGGCTGCTCGTGAATCGTTTTCAGACCTGACCGCGACACAAGACGAGAAGATGAAGAGGAGTGCCGAACAGATCGGCGGCAGTTTTCGGTTCGTCGACTTCGATCCCGCCGGCAGATCCGTTGAAGACATAAGGAAGGAATTGATGCGCCGCGTCTCCGAAGGAGAACTGCAGGCGTTCCTTATAATTCCAGCGGATATATCGGGAAAGGTGGACTTTGATTACTACTCAAGAAAGCCCGGGGATTTCGTGCTGAACTCGACAATGCAGGACGCGCTGAACGAGGCTGTGCGCTCACAGCGGCTTGCGGATGCGAATATCAGCGAGACCCTTTTGACGGACCTCAGCCGTAAGGTGAATTTTTCCGTGAAATCGCTTACCGACAAGGGTGAGGTAAAGGAGGAGCACTCGGGACCCTGGGCCGCGTTCATCGTGGCTATGCTCATATACCTGATCCTCACGATCTACGGTCAGGCGATAATGTCGGCGATCGTCGAGGAAAAGGAAACCAGGGTGTCGGAGATTCTGTTCTCGTCCGCGAGGCCGTTCGAGTTGATGATGGGCAAACTAGTCGGAGTCGGGCTTGCGGGGATGACCCAGCTGGCGATATGGCTCATAAGTCTGTCGGTGCTCGTGACCTTTGGCCTGGCGAGCGCGGCGGCCAGCGGCCTTGAGATCAGCATTCCCGGAATTTCGCCTTTGATGATCTTCTATTTCCTGCTTTTCTTCCTTCTGGGCTTTTTCATCTTCGCTACGATCTACGCACTCATCGGTTCGATGGTGACGAGTATGCAGGAAGGCGGACAATATGCGCTTCCGCCCGTGCTCCTGCTGCTTGTCGGTCTGTACTTTTGTTTCGCGGTTGTGCGGGATCCCAATTCGACATTCGCGTTCTGGGTCTCGATCTCGCCGTTTTTTGCTCCGATCGTGATGCCCGTGCGGATCATTTCAGAGACACCGCCATTCTGGCAGATCGCCCTTGCGATCGTGATCAATGCCACGGCGATCGTCGGACTTACCTGGGTTGCCGCTCGCGTATACAGGGTCGGCATGCTGATGTACGGCAAACGCGCGACCATTCCAGAGGTTTGGAAATGGGTTCGACAGTCCTGATCTGTCCCAATGAGCTTGATCAATGCCGAGTGAGATCGAAAAGAAATACAGACTTTCGTCGGAAGAATTTGGGCGGATCGCGGAAGATCTTGACCAACTCGGAGCGGCGTACGAGGGGGCGGTAACCGAAGAGAACCTTATTTTTGGCGGCGAGTTGCTGATCCGCAGGAACTCTGTCGTAAGGATCAGGAAGACAGACGAGTCGGCGACGCTGACATTCAAACGGTACGTTTCAAATGAAAGCGGGTACAAACATCATATCGAGCACGAGTCGAAGATCTCCGACGCTGCGGAGGTAGAGGCTCTGCTTCGCGAATTGGAACTGGTTCTCGTTATGGTCTATGAGAAGCGCCGCAGGACTTGGAAGCTCAGAGAAGCGGAGGTCGTTCTCGATGAGCTTCCGTTCGGTCTTTTCATGGAGATCGAAGGTTCGCCGGCCGCCATCCGCGAGGCGGAGATGATACTTGAAGCTGAGAAACTCGAGCACGAACCTGAGACCTACCCCGGTCTTACACAGAAGTTCGGCGTGCTTTCTGCAGGAATCCGGGAAGCCAGGTTTGGCTGAAGCCACCGATCGCAGTTTTACCGAATCTCACAGGCAATGCCATGGCACTCCAGGGAAAAAATCGATTTTCAGGCGTCGTTCTCAGCGAATTTCTTGAAACGGCGTGACAGAATCGGTTAATATCTAAGAACATCCAACCGCACAGGAGATCCAATAATGACCAAACACATCGTCGGCTTGATACTCTTCAGCTTTATCGTAGGTACCAGCGCGTTTGTCGCGGGCTTGTTTTACGGCACTTCTGACCGGATCGCGAGCAGTGAGATCTATTCCCGCTTCGATCGGTACGCGGGCGAGCGAAAGAAACGGAAGAAGCGGAAATGTCCTCCGCACAGACACCCCCATTTCGAAAAGTTCTGGGGTCAGTCCAGGGATGTGAACCTGGTGGACGCGGCATACGACTCGAACTCGCAGAAATTCAATGCGACGGCACTGTTCAGCCGCGGCACGCCTGAAGAATTCAATCTTGATCTGCATTTCTTTGTTAAAGACGAGTTTGGGACAAGGTTCATCAAGACCGAATCGCTTGCGGCGTCTGCCTGGACGAACAATTACGAAGACGAATTCGACTGGCTCACGCGTTTCCCGCAGCGGGGCGAACTTTACTTGATGGCGCAGCTCAGACCACTTGACGATGACACGGTTCTTGCCCCCGTGTTCGAAGCTTCAAAAGCGACGCCTTTAGAGATCACTTCGCTTCCGGCTTCGAATTCAGAAGAAAGCCAGTAGTTGAATTCAGGGTTTATCGATGCCCCTGGATCAATAGCCCCGGCCTGCGGAATGGCCGGGGCTTTTCTGTGTAAGTTAAGGAGAAACCTTGTAGATATTGTGTGGATGATGCAGAATGGGGGAAAACACAGCAAGGAGGATCTCAAATGTTTGGATTAGTCTGGCAATTACTCGTAGGTCTGGTTATCGGTTTGATCGCACGTCTCGTGCTTCCCGGAAAGGAGCCGATAGCTCCCGGCGCGCTCGGTTGGCTGATAACTGCGCTGGTAGGTATGGGCGGCGCCTTTCTTGGAACGTTTCTGGGGAGGATGCTGTTCGCCGGAGAGGGTTACACGGCGGGCTGGATCATGTCCATTCTTGGCGCGGTGATCCTTCTGGTCATTGTCCGGTTCCTTTTCAAGGGA
>JAHEEZ010000357.1 GCA_024640445.1 Acidobacteriota bacterium
GAACTATAAGAGTTTTGAGACACGAAAGCAACGCGCTTTCCGGCAATCCCCTGGGCGATCCTCACGAGCGGGATCTGTACGTTTATTTGCCTCCCGGCTACGATGAGGACACCGAAAGAAGATACCCGGTCGTGCACTGCCTGACCGGTTTTACAGGTCGAGGAAAGATGTATCTGAACGACAGCGCTTTCTCGCCGAATCTCGCCGAAAGGATCGACTCACTTATCGGAGCAGCACGCGTCCGGCCGTTCATAGCAGTACTTCCCGACTGTTTCACTCGGTACGGCGGCTCGCAGTATGTCAATTCATCCGCAACGGGAAACTACGAAGACTACTTCACCGAAGAACTGGTGCCGTTCGTGGATGAGAACTTCCGGACCCTTGCAGACAGGCGATCCAGGGCGGTCGTCGGAAAATCATCAGGCGGGTACGGCGCGTTTGTGATGGCGATGCGTCACGCTGACATCTTTTCCGCCGCCGCGTCCATAGCCGGGGACTGCTACTTCGAGATCTGCTACAAGCCGGATATGAGCAAGGCATTTCGAGCCATAGCCGGAGAGCCTCTGAAGCTGATCGAAAAGTTCTGGGACGAGGAGACTGTGAAGAACAAGAACGAATTCGACGGCCTGAACATAATCGGGATGGCGAGCTGCTATTCGCCGAATCCGGATTCCAAATGGGGGTTCGATCTGCCGTTCGATGTGGCTACCGGAGAAATTCTGGAAGACGTGTGGGAACGCTGGCTTGAACACGATCCGGCACTGATCGCAGAGGCGCACATCGACGCCCTAAAGTCGCTGGCTTTGCTCTACATCGACGCCGGGACAAGCGATGAGTTCGGGCTGGACATAGGCGCGCGGGTGATGAGCAAGCGATTGGCCGACCTGGGGGTTCCGCACGTGACGGAAGAGTTCGAAGGCGGTCATTTCAACATTAATTACAGATACGACAAGGCGTTCGAAGCGATCTCGGAGGCGATGAGGACTGAAGACTGAGGACAGAAGTCAGAAGTCAGAAGTCAGAAGTCAGAAGTCAGAAGGGCAATTTCACTGGTCAATGTTCATTGTTCAATGTTCATTGATGATCCTTTCCAGTTCTCCGTTCATCCGGCCGGTCAGCATAAGCCACACCATTTTGTAGTCTGAAATGAAGGACCAAAAAGGGTACTTGAAGGTCGCGGGCCTGTTCTTCTCGATAAAGAAATGCGAGAACCAGGCGAATGCGTAACCGATGACGAGAACCAGCGGAATGTAAAAATAGTTCCCGCCTTTTATGAACCACGCGAGCATTACCATTCCGAGCATCGTGCCAACGAAATGAAAGTAACGCGTCATCGGCTTGCTGTGCTCAAGTACGTAGTAGTCCCAAAATTCTGAATAGTTGTCGATCCTTGCTTCGCTCATCGGGTAGAGATTAACACAAAAGGAGTTGGGCGGGTTGCGTGAGTTCAGAGAGTCATAGGGGCAGTCTTGTACCTGCCCAATGAGCCGAAGGCGCGGAGAAATTAGACACAGATAAACTCAGATCGGGAAAATAAGGAAAAGCACTCACAAACAACATTCCCTCTGCCTGGCTTTATCCGCATTAAACTGTGTCCATCCGTGTCCAGTTCTTCTCTGCGCCTTTGCGACTTCGCGGTAGATCTTCCTTCCCATTCCATTCACGATTCACGATTCACCAACTGGTTCCCGCAAAGACGCAAATAAGAATTTACATTCCCTCAAAAAGAAACCGCCATTGACGATCGTGAAAACAAGCCGCAACGTCAGAAAACTCCGCGTGCTCCGCGACCACTGCGGTAATCATTCTTCTTCTTGCCTGATCAGCTCATCATCTTTCCGCGCCGCCTTGCGTTCCGCACGCCGGGCCACCGCGCTCTCGATCCAGTCATACACCATCGGCAGGACGACGATCTTGATCGGGCTGGTTACCATCCCGCCAACCACTACGATCGCAAGCGGCTTTTCGATCTCGGCGCCGGTGCCTGTGGAAATGATGAACGGGATAAGGCTAATGCTTCCTATGAGGGCGCTCAACATCTCCGGGCGCAAACGCACGCTGGCGCCTTCGATCACGGCCTCGCGGAGTTCCATCCCTTTCCTCCGCAGCTTGTTTATGTAGCTGACCATCACCATCCCGTTCTGCACCGCGATGCCGAAGACCGCGATGAATCCAACAAGAGCCGGCACGCTTAAGGGATAGCCGGAGATCAGGAGGAAGAATGTACTTCCTACCAGCGCGATCGGGATGTTAAGGATGATCGTCAAAGTGTTTCGAAGCGAGCCGAAACAAGCGTAGATAAGTATGAAGACCAGCACCAGCGCGATAGGAATTGCGATCGCCAATCTGCGGTTCGCCTGTTGCGCGTTTTGGAACTGTCCGCCCCATGTAATGAAGTACCCCGGCGGCAATTTGACCTGCCTGTTCACGAATCCCTGCGCATCGCTCACAAATCCGCCAATGTCCCGATCCGCGACGTTGCACTTGACGACGATGCGGCGGAGGGCATTTTCCCGGCCGATGACCGCATCTCCGCTCGAAAGCTTGAAGCTCGCCAGCTGCCCAAGAGGGACACGTCCGCCTATCGGCGCCGCGATCAGGATGTTGCCGAGCTTTTCGACCTGGTTTCGATAGTCCTGGTCCAGGCGCACAAAGATCGCGAACCGGCGCTGTCCTTCCAGAACCTGCGTCGCCTCATCGCCGCCTATTGCGATCTTCGCCGCTTCAAGCACATCCGAAACATTCAACCCGTAGCGGGCAAGTTCCGAACGGTTCAGCGATACCTCCAAATGCTGTTCGCCACCGACCTGTTCCACCGCCAGGTCCTGTACACCCGTGGTATTCGAGATCGCGTCGCGAACCTGTTCGGCGAGCTTTAGCAAAGTCTCCTGGTCCTCGCCAAAGATCTTTACGGCGATCTGCGCGTTGATCCCGGAGATCAACTCATCGTTGCGGGTCTGGATGACCTGCGAGAAATTGAATTCGACGCCCGGAATTCCCTCCACCTTCTTCCTCATGGCCTCAACAAGATCATCCTTGTTAC
>JAHEEZ010000358.1 GCA_024640445.1 Acidobacteriota bacterium
TAGACCTCAACAGGTCAAGTGGATGGGCCCCCCTGAGGGACGAGCCCCGCTTTAAGGCGATGCTGCGAAAGGTCGGCGTGCCTGAGTGAAGGAACGCACGCATCCTGCGTGCACCGCTCCGAAAGGAGCGAAGGAATGGTTGAAAATTGGTAATTGAAAATTGATAGTTAAGATTGCTTTGGATGCAGGTAACAGTCCAGGTTCTGAGTTCGACAGAACGTGATTTCGGACTGACCCAGGAAGAGTCCTCCGTGCACCGCTTCGAAATGAGCGAAGGGCAATTGAAAATTGATAGTTGATAATTGAAGGCGGACCGTGTTTCAGGTCGCTTTGCTGTTCGTCATTGCTTTACATTGTCAATTACCAATTTTCAACTATCAATTTCTCAGTACTCAGTACTTTTTTATGAAGCTTGAACCCAACACACTTATCTCTCACTTCAGGATCCTCTCTTCGATAGGAAAGGGCGGGATGGGCGAAGTGTACCTGGCGCAGGATACCGAGCTCGACCGCAAGGTGGCGATCAAGTTTCTCAGCGAGGAACTCGGCAAGGACTCGGACAAGGTCAACCGGTTCATACAGGAGGCAAAGGCGGCCTCCGCGCTCAATCACCCGAACATTCTCACTGTGTATGAGATTGGCTCCTGGGAAGAAACCCGCTACATAGCCACCGAGTATATCGAGGGCGAGACCCTCAGAGACATCATCCGTAGGAAGGATTCGGTCCACCTGAACCGCATCCTGAAGGTCGCGATCCAGGTCGCCGAAGCCCTCTCCGCCGCTCATCAGGCAGGAATTGCCCACCGGGATATAAAGCCGGAGAACATAATGGTTCGCGAGGACGGCTATGTGAAGGTGCTCGACTTCGGCCTGGCGAAGTTATCAGTACCGGGAGCGGTAGCGACCGGAGAAATTTCCCTTGAAGGCGAAACGAAGGCCCTTGTGAAGACCAGCCCGGGTGTGGTGATGGGGACGGTAACATATATGTCCCCGGAGCAGGCCCAGGGAAAGGAGACCGACGCGAGGACGGACATATGGAGCCTGGGTGTGGTCCTCTATGAGATGCTGTCCGGCAAGGCTCCTTTCGAGGGAAAGACGACGAACCACACGATAGTCGCCATCCTTGAGACCGAGCCGAAGCTGCTCGACAACATACCGGATGAACTACAGAGGATAATTCGGAAGACCCTCACAAAAGACAAGGCGATGAGGTACCAGAACACCGGCGATCTTGTCATCGATCTAAAGAACCTAAGACGCGATCTGGACATACAGGGCGAACTTGAAAGATCGATCGTCCCGAACCGCGATACCGAATCCGACCCCGCAGACGAAACGCAGAGCCTCCGTCCCGTGACGGAAGAGGCGGCAAACGCCTCCACGCAGAACCTCACAAGCACTTCAAGCCTCGAGTACGCTGTAACTCAGGCGAAGTCGCACAAGCTGGCAACCGCGGTGATCGGTATCCTTCTTGTTGGCGCTGTCGCCGCTATCTCTTATTTCACGCTCTCTTCCGCACCGTCGGACCAGATCGAATCGATCGCCGTGATGCCGTTCGTCAACGAGGGCGGCGATCCTAATCTCGAATACCTGTCGGACGGAATGGCGGAAACGCTCATAAACAGCCTTTCCGAAATACCTGAACTAAGCGTGAAGGCTCGCTCGCTGGTATTCCAGTACAAGGGAAAACAGGTGAGTCCCGGCACGCTGGCCTCGGAACTCGGAGTTCAGGCGATCCTCACGGGGCGCGTTGTCCAACGAGGCGAACAGGTTTCTCTCAGCGTGGAACTGATCGACGGCGCGACGCAGAACACGATCTGGGGCAAGAAGTACGAGCGGTCAGCTTCGGGGCTCGTCACGCTTCAGAACGAACTCGCCCGCGATGTTTCCGGCCGGCTCAGATCAGGAGCGAAAGGAGAAGAAACCACAAAGACGGAAAGGGGCGGTACCGATGACCCTGTCGCCTATCAGGCGTATCTTAAGGGTCGCTTTTACTGGAACAAGCGGAACGCTGATGATCTGAAGAAGGCGATAGAGCAGTTCAAGATCGCTACGGAAAGGGATCCAGGCTTTGCACTCGCTTTTTCAGGACTCGCGGACTGTTACGCGATCTCCAACTCATTGATCGGCACGCCGCTAAGCGAAACCCTTCCCAAAGCGAAGGCGTTTGCCGAGAAAGCCCTTAGTCTCGACAAAACTCTCGGCGCGCCTCACGCGACATTGGGATCCGTCTATATGTCATTGTGGGATTGGGAGGCTTCTGAAAGAGAGTACAAGACGGCGATCGAACTGGACCCCGATTACCCGACTACCTACCACTGGTACTCTATTTTGCTGAGGTACCTGGGGCGAGTTGACGAGGCCTCAGTAATGATCAGGCGCGCCGCTGACCTCGACCCCTTGTCCTTCATAATCCTACAAAACGTCGCCAACGTTCAGATGGCGCGGGGCGATTTCGAGTTATGCGTCGAAACGACTTCGAAAGTTATTGACATGGACCCGAACTTTGCTTCTGCGTATATCAGATTGGGGCAGTGCTACTTTTCGCTTGGACGCTCGGCTGATGCGATCTCCGCATTTGAAAAGGCGCTTGAATTGAACAACTCAAGGTTCGGTCAAAGTGAACTCGGGTTTGCTTACGCTAACGTCGGCAGACGGACTGAAGCTCTCAAGTACCTTTCGGAGGTCAAAGCAAGATACGACCGGAAAGAGGCGGACGGGAAAGACGTGGCGTTGATCTACCTTGGTCTCGGGGAAGAAGACAAGGTATTCGAATGGCTTGAGAAGGACTTCCAGGCCAGAAAGGGTGAACTGCTGACGACCAGATGGGAGTCGACCTGGGCATCGATCCATAAAGACCCGAGGTACATCTCGCTACTGAAGAGAATGGGATTGCCGGAGTGAGTGCTGAGAGATGAGAGATGAGAGATGAGAGATGAGCAACGCTATTTGAGAAATTGAAGATTGATAGTTGATAATTCGATGATCTGCTTGGGTGCGGTCACGTGCTGTCGTCCGGCGACAGTTGAGTTTAAGGGCACA
>JAHEEZ010000114.1 GCA_024640445.1 Acidobacteriota bacterium
CTTCGCGGGGCTTTCAATGGGAGGTTTCGTCGGACTACGCCTCGGCATAAGGCATCCGGAACTGCTCCGGTCGCTGATTATCATCGAATCCACCTCGGAACCCGAACCAAAAGAGAACCTTTTCAAATACAAAATGCTCAACTTCATCGCCCGCTGGTTCGGCTTCGGCATGGTCGCGGGACAGGTGATGCCGATAATGTTCGGCGACAAGTTCCTCAACGATCCCGACCGCGCTGAACTTCGCGGGCACTGGCGGCGGCGGCTTATAGAAAACGACCGGATCGGCACGACCAGGGCAGTTCGGGGCGTGTTCGAGAGAGAAGGCGTTTATGAGCAGATCGGGAGGATCAAGACTCCTGCGCTGATAATAATCGGCGACCAGGATACTGCCACAGTACCCGTCCATTCAGAGCGTATGCACGCCCGGATCGAGGGATCGAAGCTGGTCTATGTTAAGGGCGCCGGGCATTCTTCGACTATCGAAGAGCCCGGGCAGGTCAATGCCGCGGTGGAAGAGTTTTTGGAGGATCTGAATAGCGAAAATGGCTGATATTGAAAAAGAGTACGTCCTTGGTTCTTCCGACCGCGAGGTCGCGCGACTGGCATTTCAGCACGAGGTCTGGGCGGAGGTCACGGCGGGTCTATTCAGAACTGCAGGCGTCAGCTATGGGCACACTGTGGCCGATCTGGGCTGCGGCCCAGGTTTCGTGTCGCTTGAACTGGCAAGGCTTGTGGGGCCCGAAGGACATGTTTCCGCCTTGGACGCTTCCGACAAGTTCGTCTCGCTGCTGTCATCGCGCATAGATTCGCTCTCTCTCGATAATATCCGCGTTTCGAAAGGCGATGTCTGTTCCTTGAATCTTGAATCCGGATCCTTCGATTTCGCCTTCTCCCGCTGGCTCTACTGCTTTCTCAAGGAGCCCGAAGTGGCAGCGCTTGAAGCACACAGGGTCCTGAAACCGGGCGGAAAGCTGATCGTGATGGATTACCTGAACTATCTCTCGGCGGGTATCTTTCCTGGTACTGAAGTTCTGAATTCTCTGTTTACGGGCTACATGAAGACGGTGAACGAACATTACGGCTCATACAATATCGGCGGTATCCTCCCTTCGATGTTGGCGGAGATCGGTTTCGAGATCGAATCACTCGAGCCGATCGTGCGGATAGCGCGCCCGGGCGAGAACGTGTGGAAGTGGGTCGAATTCTTCAATGAACTCTCCGTCCCGGCGCTGGTAGAGAACGGAACCTGGACGGAAGAACATCGGGAGCAGTTCGAATCGGAGTGGTCGTCTGCCAAGGAAACTCCAGGCACATTCTTCTTCTCGCCGCCGATGATCGGGATCGTCGCCACAAAGCTTCATTGACCAATGATTATCGATCAATGAAGAAGTGCCGGGGCAGTAGCGAGGGAGCACAAAAATATCCAGAATTCAGAAGTCAGAAGTTCGCGAAGCGGAATTGTTGAATTCGGCCAGGCGTTCGGTATCAGGTTCGAGGGCTGAGTCTCGTAGAAAAGCAACATGGTAACGACAGCTTTCATTGTTCAATGCTCGCTGAGCAGTGAACATTGATCACGGATTTGAAGGCGAGTAGTCGATAAATCTCCAGCCCGCGGGAAATGCTCCTTTCCTTTCCAAAACCTTCTCTATGTAAAACCGGACGGCGCGCTGAGCGCCCTCGAGATCCCGAAATTCCGCCTGATCCCAAAGGATCTCCGCGCGGCCGGTCATCTGAAGGGTGTCACCTGTCGTGAAATCGATGAAAAGCAGTCCCGCCTTACCATTGTCCTCTATGTTCCCGAGCGTCTGGAACATGTTGTTTCCCGAATAATCAGGGAAGACCATCGTTCGGTCGTCAAGCACTTTCACAAAACCCGGATTGCCGCCCCTGTGCGAGGCGTCCGTGCCGTGCTCTGGATGATACGTGGCAATGAAGAATGTGTCCGCCGCTTCGATCATCGTCCTTTGGGAAGCGGAGAGCGCTGATGATTCCGATCCGCCTTCGCAAACGGGTACATAAGTCCCGCCTCGCTCTTCCCTCGATTGTATGTATTTCTGGCAGTTGGAAAAGACCTCGTCCGCCTGGACCTCGATATAGCCTTCCGAGACCACAGCCTTGCCGTTGAGGCGCATCCGCATCCGCGTATCGAATTCGATGGCCAGGAGTCCTATCCGGCCTGTGTCGGCAATGTTTTGACGCAGTAAACCGCCGGCACCCTTTGCGATTATCCGAACGCTCTCCGCGTCCGGCACCTCGATAAATCCCGATCCTCCATAGAGCGCCGAAGCCCATACGTCGCCGTCCTTGTCCGTTGAGGCGGCGATGACGAACGGCGAATACCGTAGAAAGTTCTGAGCGACCGGATGTATGGCGCTCTTGATCGAACCGCCGATCCTGGACGCCATCGACGCCACGCCCGCTTTTTCCTGTACTGCCAACTCCCCATTGTGAAATGCGCTTTTCATGTTTACTCCTTAAATAAGTACCTCAAGGCTCCTCAAATCAGTACCAAGAGCGTTAGCGAGGGGCAAAAGCATTTAGCCGCGGATTTCACGGATCTCGCAGATGGTCCGAATTGCAAGTGCGAAGTTCTTTAAATCCACCGATCAGACAGCTCGAAGTTGATCCTCGGTCCCCGAACAAAGAACGGGAGCCCTCCGTCACGGTCGGGCTACCACCGTGCGCCTCACGGCGCATTTGCCCCTACACGATGTTCTGGTCTCCGGCTTAGAAGAATCCGCACGAAGGAGCCTCTCCGTGAGGCGCCTCCGTTTCGGAAGGAACACCGACCGTAAATATCTCTAGCCGAATTCCGTCCGGATCTTCAAAAAAGATGCCGCCGGAAGTGGCGCCTTCGCTGTGCGGCACAATGCCTTCGTAATGAAATTTCGCTCCAAGGTAACTCAGTGCGGCTTCCGCGCTTTGAACATCCTCAACCGTCGGCACTTTGAACGAAAGATGGTGCAGGCCGGGATTTGCGGCGCCGAACAATCCCTCGCTTTGCTGCCAGAGCGTTACCAGAATCTCTTTCCCATAACCCAGAAATGCGAAACGCCTCTCCCCCCTGGGATTCTCCGCTATTGTGTCGAATCCGAAGACCTTCTCATAGAATGCTTTTGATCGCGCAAGATCGGTCACGTTAAGGTCAACGTGTCCCGTCGCGTATTTCGTATCTTCCACAGTGCCTCCAATGTATAACTGACTAAAAGAATGTTAGCAGGTTACTTCCAAGGTGAACGGATGTCAAGTTGATTTCTAACCTTCAAAAGTGTATTTTGAAAGTTATAATGAGATTTAATACCGAAAAATTCATAAAACCCTCCGGTGAGCTCTTTTTCGACCTTGTGAACACGGTCGTGATCAAAGAAGGAAAAGAAGTCGATCTGCTGAAATCCACGGAAGACGTCTTTGCATGGGCGGTGTCCGCCGGCGTAATTGATGAGGCGGGCGCAAGCAAACTGATGCGGTACACAAAGTCGGATGCCGTCGAATTCTTTAAGCGGGCGCGCCGTTTCAGGAACGCTCTGCGGGGCGTTGCCGTGGACCTGGTCGGCGGAAAGCCTATCAGTGCCGGAACCGTAGTTCAGATAAACAAGTATCTTAAACTTCCGTTCGGCTTTCATCAGCTGAATATCGAAGGCGGCGATCCGGATCTGAGCTTCGAGTCCAGCTTCGCTACGCCTGAAAGCCTTTTAGCGCCTGTCGCAGCGGACGCGGCGAGACTTCTGATGGAAGGCGATCCTTCAAAGGTGAAACAGTGCGAGAGCGGGCAGTGCGTCTTGTTCTTTTACGATTCGACAAAAAACCACTCGCGAAGATGGTGCTCGATGGAATCGTGCGGCAACCGGGAGAAGGTGAAGGCTTTTTACAAACGTAAGAAGAAGAGTAGGAAGTAGATGGCGAAGAGCGATTCCGAGGCGGGCAAACGCAGAGCGGCTATGCCGCAAGATCCCGGAAGAGTCCTCTCTTGATCTGTGTTCATCTGTGTCCACTCTTCTCCCGCCGTTGAAAACCAGCCGGTTTCAGTTATGATTGGAAAATTCAAATAGACGGGAGAGCGATATGGACCAGAAATACATAGACCTATACGACGAATATACTCACGGTACAATGGGCAGGCGGAAGTTCCTTGAAAGGCTCGCCGGTATCGCCGGAGGCACCGCGATCGCCGCCGCCGTTCTTCCCATTCTCGAGAATAATTACGCAAGCGCACAAACAATAAAAGGGGACGACGACCGCCTGAAGACCTCGCGGGTCGAGTATCCCGGCGCGAGCGGAAAGGTGAAGGCATATATGGCGCGGCCTGCGAAGCAGGAAGGGAAGATCCCGGGTGTGATCGTTATCCATGAGAACCGGGGATTGAACGCACACATTGAAGACGTCGCCCGGCGTGCCGCGCTCGCCGGATTCATCGCTGTCGCGCCCGACGCACTCTCGCCGCTCGGAGGAACTCCTGATGATCAGGACAAGGCACGCGGCATGTTCGGTAACCTTGACGGCGACAAGACTGTGGGTGACTTCGTCGCCGCGATCCCCTATCTCAAATCCCTGGAAGGCTCAAACGGCAGCATCGGCTGTGTGGGTTTTTGCTGGGGAGGCCGAATGGCGAACCTTCTTGCGGTAAACTCGCCCGACATGAAAGCGGCTGTCGCTTTCTACGGGAGTCAGCCAAAGGCTGAGGACGTACCGAAGATCAAGGGCGCGCTGATGCTTCACTACGCGGGTCTCGACGAGCGAATCGACGCCGGCATTCCCGATTACGAAAAGGCGCTGAAGGCGGCTAAGGTGAACTACCAGCTGTTTATGTATGAAGGCGTCAATCACGCCTTTCACAACGACACGAGCGAGTCTCGCTATAACGAAGCGGCGGCGAAACTGGCGTGGTCGCGGACCATAGAGTTCTTCAATAAACAACTGAAAGGCAAGTAGTTAGCTTAATGGGACTCTTCCAGCACCTTGCGGTCGACATCACACCGCTCAAGATCTCGAGAGACTATCGGCTGCTCTTTTTCGGGCAGCTGATTTCTTTTTTCGGGTCGATGATGACGTTCGTCGTCATCCCGGTGCAGATGTATCAGCTGACGGGCTCGAACTTCGCCGTCGGAATGCTGTACGGTGTCGAGTTCGTACCGATGTTCTTCCTTTCGTTCATCGGGGGGGCGCTCGCGGATGCGGTCGACCGGCGGATGATGCTCCGGCTCACGGAGATCGGTCAGACTGTCGTTACGGCGATACTGCTGATCAACGCATTTTTGCCGGATCCTCATATCTGGCTTCTTTATGTCGCTGTCGGCCTGCACGCCGCGTTCGCGGGCCTTCAAAGGCCGTCCTACGAGGCGCTGATCCAGCAGATAATGCCTTCGGAACTGATGTCAGCGGTTTCGGCACTCAACTCTATCCGCTTCAGCATAGGCTTCATCATCAGCCCGGCGATCGCCGGCATCATAATCGTCAATCTGGGAGCGCAGATCGCGTATGCGATCGATTTCGTGACCTTTGCGGCGTCTCTTGTGGCCGTCTGGATGTTGGGTCCAGTTACCCTGATCGAAGGCGCGGACAAGCCCGGTCTGCGTTCGATCATCGACGGATTCAAGTACGCGATGAGCAGGCAGGAATTGCTCGGGACTTACATCGTCGATATCAACGCTATGTTCTTCGCGATGCCGATGGCGCTGTTCCCTGCGCTTGCGATGAAGTTCGGCGAAAGCTCGGTCGGGCTGTTCTATTCCGCGATGGGATTCGGACCGCTGATCGCGAGCCTGACGTCGGGGTGGACGAAGAAGATCCACAGGCACGGGCTTTTCGTTATCCTCGCGGCCGCGCTTTGGGGAGTCGCGATCACATTCTTCGGGCTTTCCGAAAGCCTCTGGATGTCGCTCGGATTTCTCGCCCTGGCGTGGGCGTTTGATATGATCAGCGGTATCTTTCGGGCGACCATCTGGAACCAGACTATCCCTATGCGCCTGCGGGGAAGGCTGGCTGGGATCGAGATGATCAGCTACCTGACCGGGCCCATGCTAGGAAACGCGAAAGCGGGAATCGTGGCGAGTTATTTCGGGGTTCAGGCGGCGATCGTATCGGGAGGAATTCTCGCCGTGATCGGCGCAGGCGCACTGGCGCTGTTCCTGCCGAAATTCCTGACCTATGACGGAAGGGAAGGCGTGAAGCTGAAGGAAGCCGCAGACGCGAAGTCAACGAACAATGTCCATTGACCATTGACCATTGATACGGTGTCCGGTTCGGAGCGGTACATTGAAGCGATTTGAGGTAAGCTAGCAATCTATGGCAATCGTAAAGAAACGCGAGATAGAGCAGCTCGCACAGCTCAGCGGCGAGGAACTGGAGAGGTTTCTTGACCGACTTCCGGGGACGAGGACCCAATTCGACCGCCTTTTTGACTACCTGGAAATGAAGCTGGAAGATGAGCCGTGCAACCATACTTCCAGATTCACGATGCAGTTCATAATGCAGAACATGATGAACTTTGGAAAGGTATCGGGCTGGCTGAGCCAGAACGGCGGCTACTGCGACTGCAAGATAATGGAAGAGATCGCGCCGCTTTGGTGGGAGAAGTTTTCGTAGGGGCGGGGCTTGTCCCCGCCCAGATAAGAAGGTGATTTGTAGGAGGCATCCTCACCATGCCCCGACGAAAGAATATACGACTACGGTCAGAACTATATAATTCCGGCACTCACTTCGTTACGATAACCACCAAAGATCGGATAAGAAGCTTTGAGAATGGCGACGTGGCGCGAAGTACGATCCGGGTATTGATCGACCTTCGAGACAAACACAAGTTTCAGTTGTTCTCCTACTGCCTGATGCCTGACCACTTCCACGCACTGATACGCGTTGCCGATTCAGATCTTGATCTCTCCGCCATATGCGGCCGCTTCAAGAGCCTTTCAACCCGGGAGTTCTGGCTATTCGGAGAGGGGAAGCTTTGGCATCGCGGATTTTACGAGCGTATCGTCTCGGGAGAAGATGCGATCTACGATTGCGTTAAGTACATTCGGCAGAATCCGGTCAAAGCCGGATTGGCGGATCGCTGGGACAAGTGGCCTTACTACGGGGAACCTGATCTTGAAGAATGGATAACGTAGGCGGGCAGTGCCTGTCCCTACTAAAAGAAAGGCCCGCAGCTATCGAACACAGGGCAGGGACAAGCCCTGCCCCTACAAGAGCCTCTTCAACTTGATTCCGTAACTTCCGAGGAGTATATTCCACAACTTGATGGGCCTTTTGGCGAAAGCTAAGGAGGTTCCGGGGCTCCCCTCGGACAAGGGTTCGGGGGCCATCAAAGGAAGACAAATACTGCCGGCGGCAGATCAGGGAACCACGAGCGCAAGTCACTCGCGTTCGTGGTTTTGGTATTTTCGGATTTAAGGCCGGAAACGAAGATGGACCAGAACGGCTGGGATAACAGATTCAGGCATTGGCTGATGCACGGCACGACGCCGCCCGAGGGTAAACAGCCGGAGCATGGCCGGCACCTGACACAGCCGTGGTGGAAGGTTATGTGCCTGACCGGCGTGGATTACTTTTCCACGCTCGGATACCAGCCCGGTATCGCCTTCCTCGCCGCCGGTGCCCTTTCACCTATCGCGACGCTCGTACTTGTTCTTCTCACGCTTTTCGGGGCGCTCCCGATCTATCGGAGGGTCGCGAAAGAGAGCCCTCACGGTCAGGGCTCGATCCTCATGCTCGAGCGGCTCCTTACACGATGGAAGGGTAAGTTGTTCGTCCTCGCACTGCTCGGTTTCGTCGCAACAGACTTTGTCATAACGATAACGCTGTCAGCCGCCGACGCGACCGCGCACATTATTGAAAATCCTTTCGTAAAGTTGCACCTCCCTTATATCGCGCACCCGGTCTTCCTCACACTCGGCCTTATCGCGTTCCTGGGCATCGTTTTTCTTCGCGGATTCAAGGAAGCCGTGAGCATCGCGGTCGTACTCGTTATCGCTTATCTCGCACTCAACGTGATCGTGATCGGAACGGCGATCTACGAGATCAGTTTGCGGCCCGAGTTGCTTTCAAACTGGGAACAAGCCCTGACGGTGGGGCACGGGTTCGAGGGCGGCGAGTTCAGGGGGATTCTCGCCGTAGTAGGGTTCTCCCTCATCGTCTTTCCGAAACTTGCACTCGGTCTCTCGGGATTCGAAACGGGAGTCGCCGTAATGCCGCTGATCAAACGGCCCGGCAGGATCGCAGGAGCACACAAACTTTTGTTCTCGGCGGCGATGATAATGAGCGTTATGCTCATCGCGAGCAGTTTCGTCACTACGGTCCTGATCCCCGCGGACAAATTCCAGGAAGGCGGTGAAGCGAACGGAAGGGCCCTCGCGTATGTCGCCCATCAGTATCTGGGCGAACTCTTTGGTACGGCATACGACCTGAGCACGATCCTCATACTCTGGTTCGCCGGCGCGTCCGCGATGGCGGGGCTTCTGAACATCGTTCCAAGGTATTTGCCACGTTACGGAATGGCGCCGGAATGGGCGCGTGCGATCAGGCCTCTGGTGCTTGTATTTGTCTCGATCTGCGTAGCGGTGACCGTGTTTTTCGATGCCGATGTTGACGCGCAGGGCGGCGCGTACGCGACCGGCGTACTGGTGCTGATGACATCGGCGGCGATCGCTGTGACGATCTCCGCATGGCGCGGAAAGGAAATGATGCGCTGGCCGTATCTGTTGATTTCCGTCGTATTCGCGTACACGACATTCGCAAACGTCTTTGAACGACCCGATGGGCTGAAGATCGCATCGGTCTTCATCGCTACGATCGTTGCAACTTCTTTCCTTTCCCGCATCAAGCGTTCGATGGAGGTTCGCATTCGGAAGATCGAGATGGACGACGAGGCCCGAAGGATCGTCGAAAAGCTGACGGGCGAAGAGATCCGGATCATCACCAACCGGCGCGAGGATGGCACAGCGGCAGAATACTCCCGCAAGGAAAGCGAAAAGCGGGGTGACAATCACATCCCATCCTCAGATCCCGTGATCTTCTTCGAGGTCGAAACAGGAGATGCATCGGAGTTCTCAGGAACGCTGTTCATTAGTGGATACGAGGTCGGCGACTACAAGGTGCTCCGTACGGTCAGTCCGGCCGTGCCGAATGCGATCGCTGCTTTTCTTTTGTTCCTGCGCAACAACTTCAAGAAGGTTCCACATGTGTATTTCGGATGGAGCGAGGGAAATCCGATCCTCTATTTGATCAGGTTCGTGCTGTTCGGCGAGGGCGACACGGCGCCTGTGACCCGCGAGATCCTGCGGCAGGCGGAACCCGATCCGGAGAAAAGGCCGCATGTCCATGTCGGGGGATGAGAAAGGAGTCAGAAGACAGAAGTCAGAAGTCAGGAGTCAGACGGGACCGTAGGGGCAGGGCTTGTCCCTGCTCGCGAGCGAAGCGAAAATCTAGAGATATCGCTTCAGAAATTGTCCCGTGTGGGAGTCCTTCGCTTTTGCGATTTCCTCCGGCGTGCCGGCAGCGACGACGGCTCCGCCTCCTGTTCCTCCTTCCGGACCAAGGTCTATCACCCAGTCCGCGGTCTTGATCACGTCGAGGTTGTGCTCGATCACAAGCACCGATCCGCCGTTGTCGATCAGCGCCCGGAACGCGGTCAGGAGTTTGCTGATGTCGTCGAAATGAAGCCCCGTGGTCGGCTCGTCAAATATGAAAAGCGTCTTTGAGCGCGATTTCGAAGCGAGATGCGCCGCGAGTTTGACCCTCTGTGCCTCGCCGCCCGAAAGCGTTGTTGCCGACTGCCCAAGCCGAAGGTAACCGAGGCCCACTGACTCGAGAGTGCGAAGCTTGTTGGTGAGTTTTTTGATGTTCCGGAAGAAAGCGGTCGCCTCGCGGACCGTCAGGTTGAGAACGTCGTTGATGTTCTTGCCCTTGTATTTCACTTCCAGGATCTCCGGATCATACCTGGTCCCTCGGCAATCCTCGCAGGTCAATTCGACGTCCGCCAGAAACTGCATTTCGATCTTCACAGTGCCGCTCCCCTGGCAGGTCTCGCATCGGCCGCCGGGAACGTTGAAGGAGAAATGTGAAGCGGTATATCCTTTCTTTTCAGCGAGATTGGTCGAGGCGAAGACCTCGCGAATCGGGTCGAATGCCTTGATGTACGTTACCGGATTCGACCGCGGCGTGCGTCCGATCGGGGACTGGTCAACAAGAATGACATCGTCGATCTGATCTGCTCCCCTGATCTCCCTGAAGTGTCCCACCTCGCCGCGAAATTCCTCTTTTTCTTTCTTCAGCCCGGCATAAAGCACGTCGTGGATGAGCGTCGATTTGCCGGAGCCGGACACGCCCGTGACCGCCACGAACATTTCGAGTGGAATCTCGACGTCGATGTCCTTCAGGTTGTGTTCGCGTGCGCCGATGATTTTGATCTTCTTTCGTCCCGGTTTTTTTCGGGATGCGGGAACGCGAATTTCCGAATCGCCGCGCAGGTACCGGGCGGTCATCGAGATGTCGCTCTGTATCAGATCTAGGAAATCGCCTTCAAACACGACG
>JAHEEZ010000359.1 GCA_024640445.1 Acidobacteriota bacterium
GAGATGCTCGATGACATCGAGCCCCGTAACGATATCGAACGCTTCATTTCCGAACGGCAGTTCTTCCGCGAGTCCCTTGTGAACCATCAGTCCTTTGGACTTACAATATGTAAGTGCTTCCTCGGACACATCGACGCCCTCCGCTTCCCCGAACTTCGCGAGCATTTCCAGATTCGCGCCGGTGCCGCATCCGACGTCAAGAATTCGGAGTGCCGAGTTCCGAGTGATAAGTGGTGAGTGATGAGTTCGTCGGGCAGGCACAGGTTCTGATCCTGTATCCCCGTCTCCTGCCTTATCGTTTGTGGCGAAGGGTTGGCCAGGCGCGGGTACTGCCCCTGCATACCCGTCTCCTGTCTCCTGTCTCCTGTCTCCTTCTACGATCTCCCGCAAGAAACTCTCGAGGATCGCCCGACGGCCGACGAACCACCAATGCGAATCTTCGACGCGGTTCATTATCGCGTACGTGTGGGCTTGCATCTCTTTCGAAAGTCCGGAATTCATCAGTTGTCTTGTAACCGCAAAGGCGCGGAGACGCAAAGAGGGAAAGGGTGGAGGCGTCTGAATCAGATTATCTTACCTACACCCGGTCCTGCACCTAAAGAGCAAGTCTGCTCTTCTTGTTGGTTCGTGGTTGGTCCGCGATCCTGCAATTCAGAATCCGTTTACCATCCTCTTAATACCCCGCTTCATGAATGACACATGAAAATTAAGGATCAGACCCAGTCGTCGATCGCTTAATCGCAAATAGGACAGCAGTTGTGCTTCGTGAACCGGCTTAATGAGGTCAACGGTCTTTAGTTCGACAATAATGCTGTTTTCAACGACGATATCCATCCTGTAACCACAATCAAGTCTATTCCCCTTGTATGTGATTGGCAGAGGCACCTGTCGCTGAGAATTGAGCTTCCTGCTCTTGAGCTCAAACCATAGGCACTCTTCATACGCAGACTCAAGCAATCCTGGACCTATCTCCCTATGGACTTCAATCGCGCAGCCAATTATCGTCTCGGATACCTCATTTAGCCTGTTTCTTTCTGTCGGATTTAACATTCAAGTTCTCCTCCGACCTTTCTTAATTATCGCCACAATGGCACCACTCGACTGGTCCCACCCGCCGCACTACGAACGTGAGATTCTTCCTCGTCCGCAAAGCACAAACATAATACTACTCCGCGCCTTTGCGACTCTGCGGTAAAGACTCTTTCCCGCGAGTACTCACAATTTCCCGAAGCCGCACCAGCTGTTACGGTTGTGCCAGGTGATCTCGACGTCCTCCGCTCCGGCGTCTATCCACCATTGTTCGAACTCTTCCCTCGAAATGTAAAAGGCAGTCGGGGCTACCAGGTGGTCGAATACTATATTGTGCTGTTCGCGCCAGCCGAATGAACCCAGATGATTCAAGTACTCGTTATAGAACAGTCTGGCCGCCGCGTTTGGAGCGATTCGGTTCAGAGGCCTGTAGATCAATTTTGTCGCCGCGAAAACCCCAAGTGTCGGCAATTTCGAAAGATGGTACAGAAAGGGCTGGCTTATTCGTGATGTAAAACCCGTTCTCACGGGATTAACCATTTTAACGATCCACTTGTTGTTCTCCGCCCCATACACCCACGCCGAGGCATGGCCCCCTTTCTTGACCTTGGAACAAAGCGAAAGGAATGCCTTTTCCGGTTCGGGAGTGTGGTGCAGGACACCTACGCTGAACGCATAGTCGAATGCTTTCTTAAGTGGCAGCCTGAACAGGTCCGCCTGGACGATGTGCGCGTTGGGAAGTCCGCGGGTCGCTTCGAACGCTGATTCTACAGCGTCGCTAAGATCGATCCCGATCACCTCTTTCGCACCCCACTCGCAAGCGAGCCTTGTATGCCTTCCTTTTCCGCACCCTCCTTCGAGCACCACCTTACCTTCAAAAAAGTCAGGTCTTACAGGTTGTAGCCATCCCAAGAACTGATCGGCGTATTTGTCGTCTTCCTGTGTGAAATGGGTCCACTGCCATCCGAAGTTCACCGCGGTCTCGATCTTCTCCTGTTCTATCGCGTCAAAAGCAGCGAACCTGGGAACGCCCCGGATGACCTTGAATTCGCGTCCGCATTTCCTGCACGACAACTCTCCGTCGATAACCTCTTCTCCTTCGCGCAGGCTCTCGTGCACAAGCAGGATATCGCCTCCGCAGACAGGACACGCGAGATATTCAAGAAGCTTGGTTTTCATTTGGTTCAACCGGAGCCGACAGCGCCGGGCCTATGCGGAGAGGCTCCTTTGGAGGTTTTCGTAAGCGGCGTAAGGGAACTCCTGGTGCCAGTTTTCCCTAAAATCATCTACGCCCTTCTCTTCGAACAGCTGCCGAAAGGTCTCAAAGAATGCGGAGGCGGTCTGACGGGCATTTCCTGTATGACTGAAGACCAATTCACGGTTCTCGGGATCACGCGCACTTGTGGGATATTCGAACACCTCGAGAGTGGCGGAATCGCCCGACCGGATCAGAACGAAGTCGTATTCCTCCGGATCCCGGTTCCATTTCAGAGTGCGCGAGAATTCCGAGCCTCCAAGGGCCATTTCGGCAAGCGCGTCCATCAACTCCGCGAGCGCATTCTTGTGGGGCGCGTAAGCGGTCGTGGTTCGAAATTCACCTGACGCTCCCTGCAGGCCTATCGACATCCATCCGCATTGCGGGGAATTGAAACTGACTTCAAGCTTGTCTTCCATAAACGTCGTTTCGTGCGTGTTCTGTTTGAAATTGTTGTGAGCAAAGCCGTGCCGTCGGCCTCAGGCTTCGGGTTCACCCGTCATTCTATCGCTTTGAACCCCAAGTTGTTAACGAACAAAGGCCCTTTTCGCCTTCTTGCGGCACATTTCGCCGCCTCAGGCGGATGTTCCGCGCCGGGCGCATCCTGTCTCTGCATTTCGATCTTGTTTATGGTAACTTTATGTGAATTCGACCTCAATCCGCAGCATCAGCAATGAAACAGTACCAGGACCTTCTAAGGCATATTCTTGAGCAAGGC
>JAHEEZ010000115.1 GCA_024640445.1 Acidobacteriota bacterium
AAGTCCTTTATCGTACTCTTCCTCGCGACCGTTATTGTAGTTGTTTCGGTTCGCCCGGGACTTGCCTGCGGTCCGGCCGAATTGCTTCCCGTGTTCGACAGCACACGGACGCCAGAGTACCCATACACCGATTTCGCAGCGGGAAACCTGGGAATTGTCAGTCCCAAATACCCGCGGATAGTACTTTTCGCGGCGTACCGGTATCTCGGCGGCGGAACATTCTCCAGTTTTGAAAGAGAAAAACTCGTGGAAGCGTGGATGGAGTACTTCGATCGCCAGAGCGCAAGCGATGACAAGGTACTTCAGGCGGTGAAGGACTGGATTGCTGAACGCGCGAGCGTCGTAGGGGACGAGGAAACTCCGCCGGACATCTACCTTGAAAAGCCATACGAAGGATTTGACTTCTTCCCGAATTGCTCAAGGAACGCGTTCGAAGTAGCCAAGGAGACTCTTTCGGACCGCGCCTCACGATACGGTACGGATGACAAATGGGTCCGGGAATGGATTAATGGTCAGGATACCGTGTTCCGGAATTGCGCTGACAGCCGGCGACTGCCGAATCCCGCTAATTCGTCAATGCCGGAATGGCTGCAGAAGGACCGGGCTTACCAAACTGCGGCGGCTGAATTCTATTCGCTGAATTATGAGAAAGCGAAAGACGCTTTCTCGAAGATCGCCAACGATCCGGACTCGCCGTGGCAGCAGGTATCGGAATATCTCGTACCGCGAACCCTCGTAAGGCAGGCAAGTCTCGGAAAATACAAATCAAAGAGTTCCATCATCTATTCAGAGGCTGAACAGAGCCTCGAGAACATATACGCCGGAAGCGGAGATTACTCGGAAGACGCGAACCGGCTTCTGGGACTGATCAAATTCCGGGTCCACCCTGAACAGCGCGTTCAGGAACTTGCGCAAAACCTCTCGTTCTATGGCGGCGACACATTGAAGCAGGACCTGATCGATTACACGTGGCTGCTGGACAAGTTCGAGTCAAGGGCACTTGAAGCCGAAGAGAAAAAGAGAGAAAAAGAGCAAAACGAAAATCCTTCCTCTAATTCGAATGTAAACACCTTCGGATCGGAGGCAGCGGAGGCGGCAAACCTGGCGATCCGCGAAGCTGTGGAGAGGGCAACGGAAGCGTCCGAAGCGGCCGCACAAAAACAGCAGGACGAGCAGGCGCTGAAAGATCAAGGATATCTGAAGATAGATTTCTACGATGAAACCTACACGTCATCCTGGACAATATGGCTGCGCCAGGACGCAAGCGATGAAGAAGCTTACGCTGAAGCTGAGAAGGTAGCCGGTCCGCTTACCGACGCTATGAAAGAGAGGGTACGCTACGGGCGGCAGTCCGCATACCAGAGCCTCTTCCTGGACCGAGGGGACGAATATGAAGGCGGCTATTGGGGCGACATTGAACGCTCCGTAGATCTGCTTCCGCCGTTCCTTGTTGCGAATGACCTCACCGACTGGCTATTCACGTTCCAGATCCAGGGAGATGCCGCTTACCTGCATGCCTTGGACAAGTTCAGGCAAACCAACTCGGATATATGGCTTATCACGGCCCTCTCAAAGGCGGAATCGGGTTCGCGAGATATCGGCCAGCTTATGGAAAACGCCAAGGGCATTGGCCGTACGTCACCCGCGTTTCCCACTGCCGCGTTTCACAGGGCGAGAATACTTACTGAACTTGGCAAGATTGGAGAGGCAAGAGCGCTTATAGATGAGGTGCTTGACGGCAGCCCGGAAATGCCGCTTTCTGCCCGGAACGAGCTTCAGGCGATGCGGATGAATCTATCCGCGACCCTTGATGAATTCCTGAAATACTCGCTCAGAAAACCATTCGCTTTCGAATGGGCGACAGATTTTCTTTCGGTCGACGACATGATCGCGAAGCAGAAGTCATATTACGATCCGGAATACTACACGGAGACCCGCGAGGAATATGAACAGTCGGTTGACGACGAATATGCATACGCGAAGCAGATCCAGTCGGAACTGATGTTCGATCAGGACTCGATCGAGATAATCAACAACTACTTTCCGCTATCCGTGATGGTCGAGGCACAAGCCTCGCCCGTCTTGCCCGAGTATTTGAGAGGGCGGTTCGCACTCGTTATATGGACCCGGGCGGCGCTGCTTGGAAATAGCGGAGTTGCCGACCGATTCGCCCCGGAAGTTTTGAAGTATCATCCTGAAATGGAGTCGGAGGTCCGCGAATATATGAATGCCGCAACTGCGGCTCAGAAAGACCACGCCGCCCTATTCGCGATCCTCAAACACGGAAGAACCACCCCATACATCGCAAGCGGGTTCGGAATGCCCTCTGAAGGCATAACTTACAGCTCAAACTGGTGGTGCGAAACATCGGAAGAGGTCTGGGACGAGGACAAGCAGGAAATGGTGCCGCTCGACCTCACAAAACGCCCCGTGTTTCTTTCAGCCGCACAGACGGCGACAGCGAAGGACGAAATGGCAGCGTTGAGAAAACTCGGCGACGCACCGGGCTATCTGGCAAGGAAAGCGCTTGACTGGGCAGCCAAGAACCCAAGGGACCCGCGAGTCCCGGAAGCGCTGTATCTTGCTTTCAAGGCAAACGACTGGGACAAGTATGGCTGCGGAGGCGACAACGACATGCGGATCAAGATCCAGCAAACTCTTGAAAGGATGTACCCCTCGTCAACATGGGCTCAGCAAACCAGGGAGGAGCAGTAACGTGTGTCAAGGTTCATTGAGCAGTGACCATTGACCAATGAAATCAGTATCCGGAGCGGTAGCGACGGGCACCTCATTGACCAGTGTTCATTGACCATTGACCAATGAAGAGTCGCGCAGCGAAGGCATATTGCCATTAACCGGGGCAGACGTAGAGTTTTTTAGAAAAACGAATGCGTTCAGAGTTGAATTTCAAACGCTGAGCGCATTCTACCGTGCTGAAATCCTCTGCGCCTTTGCGACTCTGCGGTTAGTCGTTCTTATGCCCCTCGCTACCGCTCGGAGTACTGATTGCTCGCTACCGCTCGGAGTACTGATTGTTCGCTACCGCTCAGAGTACTGATCGTTCGCTACCTCTCGGGGCACTTACCACCTTCACGGCAGCCCTCCCTCACGGTCGGGCCTCCGCCACGGCCATCAGGCATGAGAAAGGCGGGGACACAAGCCCCGCCAATTCTGCAACTGCTAACTGCTCACTGCTCAATGATCATTGAGAAGCGGCTGCAACCGCTTTCTGCGCCGCGTCCTGCATTCCGACCGCCGAGATGATGTTGATGCCGGACTCGTCGAGCACGCGCCTTCCCTCTTCGACGTTCGTACCTTCAAGCCTCGCGACGATCGGGATAGATACTCCAAGGTTCTTCGCCGCTTCGACAACACCTTTCGCGACCATGTCGCAGCGCACGATGCCGCCGAAGATGTTGATCAGAACCGCCTCTACGTTCTCGTCCGCGAGAAGGATCCGGAAAGCGTCCTCGACGCGCTCCTGCGACGCCCCGCCGCCGACGTCCAGGAAGTTCGCGGGTTCGCCGCCGTTGAGTTTTATGATGTCCATCGTCGCCATCGCCAGTCCGGCGCCGTTGACCATGCATCCGATATTTCCGTCGAGCTTGATGTAGCTAAGATGAGACTTCGAGGCCTCGATCTCAAGAGGCTCCTCTTCGTTCAGATCCCTCAATTCGGCATAGTCCTTGTGGCGGAACATCGCATTCGAATCGAAGTTCACTTTCGCGTCAAGCGCGATCAGGCGCCCGTCCGTGGTCTTCAGGAAGGGGTTGATCTCAAGTATCGTCGCGTCCATCTTCTCAAAGGCGTTTGCAAGCGAGATCATGAACTTTGCCGCCTGTCCGATAAGTTCCTTCGGCAAACCAAGTCCGAACGCGAGTTTTCTCGCCTGAAACGGCTGCAGGCCAATGCCGGGCTCGATCGTTTCCTTCAGGATCTTTTCAGGCGTCGCCGCGGCAACCTCCTCGATCTCCGTCCCGCCTTCGGATGAGGCCATAAAAACGTTCTTGCCCGTGGCGCGGTCAAGCGTGATACCAAGATAGAACTCGCGGTCGATTGGAAGCCCTTCTTCGATCAAGAGGGTCTTCACCTCACGGCCCTCCGGTCCGGTCTGGTGGGTAACCAGGTTCATCCCCAGCATCGATGACGCGATCTCTTTTGCCTCTTCCGGTGACTTCGCCAGTTTCACGCCGCCGCCTTTTCCACGCCCTCCGGCGTGTATCTGTGCCTTGACGACCACAACGTCCGTACCAAGTTCCATTGCGGCCGCTTCTGCCTCGTCGGCCGTTCTAGCCACGATGCCGTTGGGTACCGGGACCCCATATTGTTTGAGCAGTTCTTTCGCCTGATATTCGTGAATTTTCATATGAATACGTGAGATTCCTGTATCTAAGTGATTTGGATGAGTTTATCCATCGTCCGCGCAAAAATCAAAGGCAGCCCGGGTGGGCTGCCTTTGTATGAACCTACGGCTCTGTTCACGCTATTTCGAGTTGTAAAGCGTCGTACGGACGAAAATGCCGCCCAGCTTCCACTCCGTACCTTCAGCAATGTACTTGAGCTCGAAAGAAGTGTCATTCGGTGTAGTCGGGAATTTACCGTCCACCTCAAGCATTTCGAGTCCAGAAGATTCGCGAATCGCGGGGGTCTTAGAATACTCGGGTTTCAGGTCCTCTACTCCGCTGACGTCCGCTTTTCCGTCGATAAAAGACTCAAAAAGTTTCTTAAGCTGCCTTGGCGAGGTCTGCTTTTGCCAGGTCTCGGAAATGCCGTCGTAAAAATCCGAGAAATCTTCGGTCTTGAGCGCTTTGTTAAAATCGAGAAGGGTCGCCTTCACCATCGCTTCAAGCTCTTCGTCTTCCGGGATCTCGCCTTTTGACGCATCGGATTTCTTGACCGCCTTTTCAGTATCCGCTTTATCGCCGTCATCGGTTCCCTGGTCAGAATTGGAACTGGTGTCCGAGTTCTTCCATGTGAAACCGTCCTTTTGGTTGCAGTTACAACCCAGGACGATCGAACCGATAACCGCCAGCGCGATCAAAGCGCTCAAAAGGGGGCTTGTACCAAAAAATAATCTCTTAATTGTTTTTTTCATAAGCTGCTCCCGTACGGCGGCACCCGGCGCCGGAAATTTAGTCCTTTCTCCAGGGCTCAAGCAAAGTCTCCCACGCTTTCGCCGTTTTCGCGTACTCTGCAGGGCATTTTACCGCGCGCTCCTTCGGCAGGAAGCCCTCTTCCACGAACCCTCCATATTTCGAAGGATTCGAACCATAGATCATGCAAAGTGAGTTGAAAAATCGCTGTTCTTCCAGGAGATGCTCGTCAGACAATGACCCCTTTCCTATCTGCCTGTTCTTTGACTGGATATAGAACGCCTCCGCGGCGGCGACGACCCATTCGACCCCTTCGTCTCCCATCTCTTCGATACAGATGAACGATGAACAACGGTCCGCCGCGTCCTCTTCATTTGCTGTGATCGGAAGTCCGTAGCTATCGATTAGCGCGTGGCCAAGCTCGTGCAGGAAAATGAAGTTGATCGCCTTGTTCATCCGTTCGTTCGCCTCGGCATCGGAGTTTCCATCGCTCTTGTAAAGTTTGAACAGATGGACCATCAACTCATAACAAAACGTGATTGAATTGTCCTTTGGATCATAGAAAGCGTTGACCGTCCCGCAATCCTTGGTCCTGAGGGCGATGTCGTGCGGAAGTATCAGCGTACGGTTAAGCTTGTCCGCCGCCTTTTCAAGGACTTTCGCTTCTTTTATCTCGCGGTCGAGATTCTCGAAATTCGGATTGTCGACCGTGGTCCTTTCGACGATGAAATCGCCTTTGTCTTCGTTCCGTTTCTTGCCGTCAACCGCATCATTATCCGCATCTTCGACGTCAGCGGAGGAACTCTCCTTGTCGACACTCTCAGGCTCCGAACTGCCTGCGCCGTCATTCCGGTCAGTGGGACACATGCACGCGAGGACGAACATAAGCACGCCCAGAACCACGATCAGATTAAACTTGTTGCGACGGAAAGATGTCATCAATTAGCCTCACAGAATATGGTTTTCAGGCCTTGGATTGTTAATTCCGAATTCGATCGCCGGCTGAGGTCCGACTGGCCAGGAAAAGAAAATTGGCCATCATCAATTCTGACGATGACCAATAGTAATACCATCCGGTCCAAAATCCAAAGCTTTTCGCAAACCGTTCATTTATTGCGACTTTTCTACCAATTTCACCAAAGTTCTGATCGCTACGCCGGTAGGACCCTTTGACTGATGAGCCTTGGGACTGTCCGACCATGCGGTTCCTGCAATGTCGAGATGAGCCCATTTCGCCTTGTCGATGAACTCCTGTATGAAGAGCCCTCCGGCGATCGTCCCGGCCCTCCGCTTGGTTCCGATGTTCTTTACATCGGCGATGTCGGATTTGACCTCGCTCTCGTAGCCTTCCAGCGGAAGCTGCCAGAAACCCTCTCCGACTTCCTTACCGGTCGAGATGATGCTATCGACCAGGCTTTGGTCGTTACCCATTATCCCTGTATTCCGGTTTCCAAGCGCTATGATCACGGCACCCGTCAAAGTCGCAAGATCGATGATCTTCGACGCGCCTCTTTTCTCGGCGTATGCGACCGCGTCGGCAAGCACCAGTCGACCTTCCGCATCCGTGTTAAGGATCTCGACGGTCTTTCCGTTCATGGCCGTAACCACATCGCTGGGACGCGAGGCCTTTCCATCAGGCATGTTCTCTACGCAACCGACGACGCCGATCACGGGAACCGAAGGCTTTAGCATTGCTATCGCGCGCATCGCCCCCACAACGGTCGCTCCACCGGACATGTCGTACTTCATCGCGTCCATGCCCTCCCCGGGTTTGAGCGAGATACCGCCGGTATCGAACATTACGCCCTTTCCGACCAACGCCAGCAGATCGCCTTTCTTAGCAGTGCTCTTTTTCGGCGTGTATTTCAGAAAGATGAGCTGTGCGGGCTGTTCCGATCCCAGAGAGACGCTCAGGAGCGAATTCATTCCGAGCTTCTTCATCTGCGCTTCGCTGAGGATCTCGCACGTAAGTCCGGCCTCGCGCGCCATCTTCTTCGTCCTATTGGCCATTTCTGTCGGCGTCAGTATGTTCGGCGGTTCGTTTGCAAGGTCGCGCGTGAAGTTCATCGAATCGCCAAGTATCTGACCCTTCTCGAGCCCGTTCTTGAGTTCGGCCGGCTTGGCGCCGTCAATGAAGATCGTGAATCCCGAAATGGATTTGTCGATCTTGTCTTTGGTCTTGTACTTGTCTAGTTCGAACTGGCTCGTCACGACGCCAAGCATCGCGGCCGAGGCCGTTTCGACGACGTCGCCTTTCGACCGAGGATCAAGCGCCAATGTCTTGAGATTAAGATCGCGAACCTTTCTCGCAGCCGCACCGGCGACCGCGGACACGTCCGAGGTCTTGTACTTCGAAGCTTCACCCGCTCCCACAAGAAGTACCCTGCCGGCCTTTCCCTTGTCAGCCTTGAACCTGAGAAGCAGGCTTTCGCCGCTCTCGCCTTTGAACTCACCCGACCCCAGCACGGACGAGACCTGCCCGTCGGTCAGGGTATCCAATGCCTTTAACGCGCCTTTCTTTGCGTCGTCATTTTTGAACACCGCTACGGCCAGTGCATCCACACGGGCACCCGTGAAATCCTTGCTTATACCTCTTGAATTCATCGCCTTCCTCAAATTGTTGTGATTTCGTGAAAATTCCGTATTATCTATAACTTATCTAAGGTGATCTTTCAACTGCCTGTCTGTTTCCTTGTCTATGGTTTTCCTCTTCAGGGTCTCCCGTTTGTCATAGAGTTTCTTGCCTCTCGCCACACCTATCTCGAACTTAATTCGCCCGTTCCGCCAGTAAACCTTTGTAACTACCAGGGTCATCCCCTTCTGATCGACCGCTTTCTTCAGCTTTTCGATCTCTCTTCGGTGCAGCAACAGTTTTCGGCTTCTGAGAGGCTCGTGATTTTGAATGTTGCCGTGCTTGTAGGGAGACACGTGGGCGTTAAGCAGCCAGACCTCATCGTCCTTCACGGAGACGTATGATTCCTTCAACTGGATCTTGCCGACCATGATGCTCTTGACCTCGGTGCCCTGCAGCACCGCGCCCGCCTCGAACGTTTCGATTATCTCGAATTCGTGAAAGGCCGCCCTGTTGTTAAGTATGGATTCGTTGATCGCCGGCATAAGCTATCTATTGTGCCTTCGGAGACATCGGCAGGCAAGGGAAGAGGTGTTTGACTATTCGCAAGAGGGAGGCGGATAATTGTTGCGATGTGGCACGAAACAGAGATACGCGTACGCTATGCCGAGACGGACAAGATGGGCATCGTCCATCATTCCAACTATTTTATATGGTTCGAAATCGGCCGAAGCGAGTTCTGCAGGTCCCGGGGTTTTTCGTACAGGGACATGGAGGACAAGGACAACGCGCTGCTTGTTGTGGCCGAGAGCTATTGCCGGTACAAGTCACCTTCCCACTACGAGGACGTCCTGCAGATCAGGACCCAAATCGCGAAGATCCGAAGCCGAAGTATCGTATTTGTCTATGAGATCTTCAGGCCGTCAGACCAGACGATCGTCGCGGAAGGTGAAACCCTCCACATCGTAGTGAACCGGCAGAACAAGATCTGCACGCTCCCCGAGCAATACCGTCAGATGCTTATGATCGAAAGCGGGGGAAGAACTTCGTTCCCCGCCGGCGAACCGCCGCATTGATCGTCGACTGATACTATTTGACCCGTTCCTCGAAGTCTTTCCTAAGTATGCCGTTCACGGCCTCAATATGCGGATACATGACCTCATCTTGTTCTATGAAAGGCACCTCATCCCTGATCCTGGCGTAAATTCGACGAGTTCCTTCTCCAAGCTTCCGTTCAACTCCGTAAGCCTTTTTCCTCAGGTCGACCGCCTGCGAGGCTGAAAGTAGCTCGAGGGCTATGATCTGCTCGAGATTCCGTGAGATCCTGCAAAGCTTCAAGGCGCTCGTGACGCCCATAGATACGTGATCCTCGACGTTCGCCGAACTGGGTATCGTATCGACGCTCGCTGGATGCGCGAGCACCTTGTTTTCGGTCGCAAGCGCCGCTGCGGTGTACTGCACTATCATAAAGCCGGAGTTGAGCCCGCCATGCTCGGTCAGAAATGCCGGCAGCACATGAGAGTTCGAATCTTCGTCCGTCAGCCTCATAATGCGCCGCTCGGAAATGTTACCGAGTTCCGAAAGCGCGATCGCCAGGTAGTCCATTGCGATCGCAAGCGGCTCTCCGTGGAAATTCCCGCCCGAAAGCACTTCGATCTCCCCGGATTCCGGATCTTGAAAGATCAACGGATTGTCCGTAACGGCGTTCAGCTCGATGTTGACCACCCACTCGGAGTAAGCGATCGCGTCACGGCAGGCTCCGTGGACCTGGGGAATGCAACGCAGAGTGTAAGCGTCCTGTATATTTGCCGGATCGTGCTCCCTTGTGAATTCGCTTTCCTCGAGCAAAGCACGCAGATTCGCGGCGCACTCGATCTGGCGGGGATGCGGCCTCAAGGCGTGGATCCGCTCGTCGAAAGCCGCTGTCGTCCCGTTCAAAGCCTCAAGACTCAGGCATCCGGCGACATCCGCTGTGTCCGCAAGCCATTGCGCCCTCGCGGTCTGCATCAGCCCCAGGGCGGTCATCACTGTCGTCCCGTTCGTCAGCGCAAGGCCTTCTTTTGCGGCGAGCTGGATCGGCTCAAGCCCCGCTTTGGCAAATGCTTCTGCGCCGCTCATTCTCACGCCGCCAAATACGACCTCTCCTTCGCCAATCAAAGGAAGCGCCATGTGAGCAAGCGGCGCAAGATCTCCACTCGCGCCAAGGCTTCCCTGGCTGGGTATCACCGGATGGATGCCCTTGTTCAGCATTTCCAGGAGCAGCTCAATCGTCGATAGCCGTATGCCCGAAAATCCCCTCGCTAGCGTGTTCGCTCGGATAAGCATCACTGCGCGGGTCTGTGCCTCGTCAAGAGGCTCTCCGACTCCGACGGCATGCGACTTCAGGATGTTGGTCTGAAGCAGTTCAACCTCGTCGCGGGAGATTATCCGGTCCTTGAAAGCCCCGAATCCGGTCGTGATCCCATAGGCGATCTCGCCGCGTTCGAGGAGCGTCTCGACCGCGCGGGCGGACCGCGAAACCTTCTCTTTCGCGGAATCGGTCAGGCCAATTCGCGTCGAACCGGAGTCTCCGAAGGCAACCGCCAGAACATCCTCGAACGACAGGCTTTCGCCATCTATCATCAGTGCTGTCATATATTTGTGAGCCCCTTGATTTCAACTCAATTAACTTCGGGACCGGCTCGGCAAATCGGGCGGAATTCGGTGAACGAGAATTTTGATATATGATAATCGTTCAATTTGCAACACGAACTGTCCAGCTA
>JAHEEZ010000002.1 GCA_024640445.1 Acidobacteriota bacterium
GCGATGAGCGAGGCGAAGATCGAAAACTTCCTTGCCAGGAAAGTGATCGAGAATCCGAATGAGCTGAGCGGAGCAAGGCCTGCACCTGCCGCGAATGCGACGAGCGAAACGCCGGAAACCAACGCAAACACAGCAAACATCGCCAACACTTCGAATTCGGACGCGAATAGTGGCAATGCAGCTGCAGCGAACGCCTCGCCGGCGGCAAATAAGGAAGCCAATTCGAACGCTTCGGAAAAGGAAGAGAAGAAGTAATGACCGCAGTGAACTGCTAGGTGCGAAAAGGCGGGCGGTTGCCCGCCTTTTCGACGTTAGAGTATCAGATCGAGCCGGACGAAAGGACCTGCGTGCTCGCAATTATGCTGTTTCGCTTATCAGAATTATCAAAATCCTACGGCGCCGATCGCGTACTCCGTGGCGTGACTTTTCAGTTGAACGCCGGTGAAAAGGTCGGTCTGGTGGGACGTAATGGCGCGGGAAAGACGACGGTTTTCAGAATACTTGTCGGGACTGAGTTCCCGGATTCGGGGGGTGTCGACAAGATCAATGGGCTCCGCATCGGCATGCTCGACCAGCACGTAGATTTCGAGGGCTCTGAAACGGTTCATACCGCCGCATTGTCGGCATTCAAGAAACTCCACGACATTGAGGCGGAGATGCGGATCCTGGAGAAGCGGATGGCGGAAGACCACTCTCCTGAATTGCTCGACCGGTACGCCGATCTTCAGACCGAATTCGAGCATAACGGCGGCTTTGAGTACACCGCGCGGGCAGAGGCAATCCTGCTCGGTCTGGGATTTGAAAAGGATGACTGGAACGTCGATACGAGGGTGCTTTCCGGAGGGCAGAAGAACCGGCTGGGAATGGTGCGCCTGCTGCTTTCAGAGTCCGACATATTGCTGCTCGACGAGCCCACAAACCATCTTGACGTAAAGGCGGTCGAGTGGCTGGAGGAGTATCTTCGGGCATCGGATCTGGCCTTCGTAGTCGTCAGCCACGACCGATACTTTCTGGACCGGACTTGCGCCAAGATCATCGAGTTGGACAACGGAAGGGCATATTCATACACGGGAAACTACACAGAGTTTCTCGCCCAGTCCGAACTACGAAAAGAACAGCACCAGAGGGAATATGAGAATCAGCAGTCGCTGATCTCAAAGACTGAAGCCTTTATTAACAAGAATCTTGCCGGGCAAAAGACCAAGCAGGCAAAGTCGCGCCGAAACATGCTCGCGAGGATGGATAGGATCGACGCTCCCGCCAAGGAGGTGGGGGGTGGCTCCTTTCAGCTAAAGCACGTAGAGAGGACCGGCACACACGTTCTGACAACAGAACGACTCGCGGTCGGTTACGGCGAAGATATACTTGCGGGCGAGATAGACGTCGTCCTGCTAAGAGGAGAGAGGCTCGGGATCATCGGTGGAAACGGCACCGGAAAGACGACATTCCTGAAGACCTTGCTCGGAAAGATCCGCCCGATTCGCGGTGATTTCACATGGGGCGCGAAGACGCGCCTCGGTTACTACTCCCAGCAGCTTGAAGAACTGGATGTCCAGAACGAGGTGATCGGCGAATTTCGAAAGGTCGCGCCTCTTGCCGAGAACGGCGAATTGAGGTCCTTTCTCGCCCGCTTCCTCTTCTTTGGCGACGACGTTTTCAAGCGGGTCGGTGATCTCTCAGGAGGCGAGAAGGGAAGACTTTCCCTTGCGAAACTCGTCTATTCGGGTGCGAACGTACTCCTTCTGGACGAGCCGACAAACCATCTTGACATACCCTCACGCGAGGCGCTTGAGGAATCGCTCCTTTCGTTCCCGGGCACTATTATCGTAGTCAGTCACGATCGCTTCTTTTTGGACCGGATCACGAACCGGACGCTGGACTTGCGCGGTGACGGTGCGGCCGAACTCTTCAATGGCAGCTACACTGAGTATCACGACAAGATCGCTGGAAAGAAGCCGGCTTCAACGGTGGAGCGTGCAGGATATCGTGAATCCGAGAGTATCGATCAGGAGCCGACCAATACCCCTGCTTCATCGATGAGCAAGAACGAGCGACGGAAGATCGAAGACCGGATCCGCGAGATCGAAACGCAGATCCCGGATCTGGAAGAAGAGCTGGCCGCGCTAACGCAGAAGATGAGCCTTCGCGAAACCGCAACCGATCAGGTGCTGTTCGACCGTTTGACGAAGGAGTTTTCCGACAAACAAGAAACCGTGAAGGCTATTTACGACGAATGGGAAGATCTGTTGTCCAGATCGTCCTGACACACCTTTCTACCTGCCCGATGTCCCGAAAATAAGCACGCATTGAATACCCTCCGGAATTGACAACCGGCCATTGTGTAACTAAAGTGGTTACACACTTCGAGGCATTTGTCGTAAGGTTCTGATTCCATGGGTTCAAATAGCAGACTGGCAGTGGCGGTTCATACCGCCGGAATTCTCGCGCTGCGGGGGCGCCAGCCTGTCACTTCAGACATGGTCGCGACTAGCGTGGGAACCAATCCTGTAGTGGTCCGCAGGATCATTGGATGCCTTGTGAAGAGCGGAATTGCTGAGGTCCGAAAGGGCTCCGGCGGCGGGGCGTTTTTAACAAGACCGGCAAATGCGATCACTATCGCTGATATCTATGCGGCGCTCGGAGAAGACGAACTCTTCCAGGTGCCAAGCCTTGGAAAGGAGCACGAGTGCCCGATCGGGAGGGCTGTAAGGCCAATTCTCCATCAGTTGTTCAGCGGTGCGGAGGAAGCGATGATCGGATATCTTGCCGGAATAAATCTGGAGGACCTGATCAAAATGCTCGGGGAAGATATTCCGGACGGCATTTGCGGAGAGATCTCGGATGACTGACGAAAGACCTGAAAAGAAGAAAAGATTTACATTGCAGGGGGCCTGGAAGGACGCAAGGGAACTGGTGTGGCTGCACCGTTGGCGCCTTGCACTGGGCGGCGCGCTGATGCTTGTCAGCAGGCTGGCCGGCCTTGTGTTGCCTGCGTCGTCAAAATACCTCATTGATGAGGTAATTACCAAGCAGCGATTCGAGATACTTAAGTGGATCGCACTCGCTATCGGTCTGGCGACGGTTGTCCAGGCGATCACTTCCTTCGCGCTTTCGCAGATTCTCGGCGTAGCGGCGCAAAAAGCGATCACGGAGATGCGCAAGGCCGTTCAAGCGCACATCGAGAAACTTCCGATCTCCTATTTTGATTCGACTCAGACCGGCCAGCTGATCTCACGCATAATGAGCGATGCCGAAGGCATCCGCAATCTGATCGGAACCGGTCTTGTTCAGCTTTCGGGGAGTACGGTTACGGCTCTTATTTCGATCGTTGTCTTGTTCTGGATCAACTGGAAGATGACATCGGTAACGATCATCGTGCTTGCCCTTTTCGGCGGGGCGCTCGCCTTCGCTTTCAAACGGCTGAGACCGATATTTCGTGAACGGCAGCAAATTAACGCCGAGGTGACGGGCAGGCTCGGCGAATCGCTCGGCGGCATCAGGATCGTGAAAGCGTACACGGCGGAGAGGAGGGAGGCCCTGACCTTTGCAAGGGGAGCCCACAGGCTGTTCAGGAACGTCGCGAAATCAATGACAGGCGTTTCGGCGATGACCGGTTTCTCTTCCGTGATCATAGGCGCGATCGGCGTCGTGATGATCCTGATCGGCGGCAATTCGGTCATGGCCGGCACGATGACCCTCGGCGATCTCTTCATGTACATCTTCTTCACGAGCCTCATGGCATTGCCGATCATCGAGTTCACTTCGATAGGCACTCAGATAACTGAGGCGTTCGCAGGACTCGACCGCATACGCGAAGTAATGAATTCCGTCACGGAAGATGAAGAGGATTCTTCTCGCAGGCCGCTGAAGGATTTGAAGGGATCGATCAGTTTCCGCGATGTGCATTTTGAATACGAGGAAAACACACCCGTGCTGAACGGAGTGTCATTTGACGCTGAGGCGGGGAGCACGACCGCTCTTGTTGGCTCCAGCGGCTCCGGGAAGTCGACGATACTCTCGCACGTGCTCAACTTCGTCCAGCCGCAAAAAGGCAAGGTTCTTGTTGACGGAGTGGATCTTCAGGAACTCCGGTTAAGGGATTACAGAAAACACCTTGGTGTCGTCCTGCAGGAAAATTTCCTGTTCGACGGCACTATCCTCGAGAACATTCAATTCTCCAATGCCGGGGCAACGATAGAAAAAGTCAGAGAGGTCTGCCGGATCGCATACTGCGACGAGTTCATCGACAAGTTCGAGAATGGGTATGACACCGTGGTAGGCGAAAGGGGGGTCAAACTCTCCGGCGGCCAGAGGCAGAGGATAGCGATCGCCCGCGCGCTTCTTGCGGATCCAAGAATACTGATTCTCGACGAGGCGACTTCCAGCCTTGATTCAGAGAGCGAACAGATGATCCAGGAAGGGCTCAAGGAACTGAGGAAAGGCAGAACCACCTTCGTTATTGCACATCGGCTCTCCACGATCAGAAGCGCGGACAACATTCTTGTCGTCGAAGAAGGCAGGATCGTGGAAAGCGGCACCCACGATGAGCTGATCGCTCTGGACGGCCGGTACAAGCAGCTTTATGACAAACAGTACCGGTTCGAAAAGAACCAGTTCATCAACCCGGGTGAGGATTTTACACCGGATGAAAATGAACTGGACCGTGTTCCCAGAGCTTCAAGACTGTGACCGGTTGCATGTGTGAAGAAAATGAATAGGACGCAAGCGACCGAAATGATCCGAATTCTTATACCCGATCCCTCCATTTATGGATGACAAGAAGATCGATTGGAAAAAATTGACGAAGCGGAGGATTTCCGGCCTCGGATTGATGGCGGGCGGCGGGATTGTGCTATTCTCCCCGATCCTGATCGGAGAGTGGACTCTCGCGCTTCTCGGTGGGGTATTCCTTGTCGTTGGGGCAGCATTCTTCGTACAAGCCCTTGGGCAGGCAGAAACTTACTCCACAGTAGTCAGCTATGTCACGGGTCTGGTATCCGTCCTCCTTGGAATACTTCTGTTTCTCAGTCCAAGGACGGTCCTTTCGGGACTTTTCCTGGGGATCACCCTGTTCCTGTTGATTGACGGAGGCGTCAAGATCTATGCCGCCGCAAAGAAAAGCGGCCGTGATCGTAGGTGGGGAATCTTCAACGGGAGTTTTGTGGTCGTCCTGGCGATTCTGGTCCGTATCATATTTTCGGCCGAGCTCGGCTTGGTCGCCGTGGGTATCGTCTTAGGGACGTGGCTGATCGTTCAGGGATGGACGCTGTTCTTCACTCCTGAGCAAGGGCTGATCCCGGCTGATGAAGTGAGAAATCCGCGGACGCATCCGGACAGGTACCTGGGCCTGGAGCCGGGAGATGACCTCCAAAAGGTCAATGAGGAGATCCTCGCAAATGATCGCTCTGTGACCAGACAGGATATCTACTGGAGCACCACGGTGCTGGGAATCCTGTTCGCTTCTCATTTTGTCCGCGCTCCGCTCAAGTGGTCGGTCTTCGGAATCATATCGCCATTCGTCGCGGTTGCGGGCGATGCAGCAGCAGCGTTGCTTCTCGGCATTGTGCTTATCCTTCCCTTTAGACTGCTTTGGCGCAAATTAACCCGACCTTTCGAAAGAGCCGCGTGGCGACGATTGCGTTCGTTGCCGGAAGAGCTAGAAGAACCCAGCATCGCAGAGAGGCTAATAAATTACTGGCTTGAAAGCCGCATGCGATTCTCACACGAATTGCGCGCCGTTCGCCTTTCGCTGAATTACGCGTTCTGGCGGATGCTCCGTTTCGGACTTCCGATAACTGCAGTGTTCGTAGCGATAAGCTCGATATGGGGATTCAGTTGGTATTTCAATTCGGAAAACTGGGCCTCGGGCGTGTTTCAGATAATCACTCAGGGAAGGGTTGATACGTGGAGGAAACGAGGGGCGGAAGAGGTAGAAAAAGCACTTTTGGAAAGGGGGGCGGACGCCAAGGATATCTTTTCCGTAAGGCCGGAAGGTATTACTGATTCTGACGACTTCAGTTTTGTCGTGATAGGAGACACGGGAGAAGGCGATGCTTCTCAGACCGTCCTTCGAGACCAGATAATCAAAGCGGGTAACCGTGACGATGTGAGGTTCCTGGTGTTGTCGTCGGATGTCATCTATCCGGATGGCAAAATGGACGACTACGAAGACAACTTCTACCTGCCGTTCAAGGGTTTCTCCAAGCCAATATACGCGATTCCAGGGAATCACGACTGGTACGATGCCGACGTGGGCTTTAACGCCAACTTTCTTGAGCCGGAAGCCGCGATTATTGCGCTAAAGGCCGGATTCGGCAGGGATCTTGGGATGGAAAGCAAGACCATGGAGCGGCATTATGGCGAAATAGTCGCCGAGGGAAAACGGCTAAGGGAGTATTACGGCATTAAGAACGGCCTTCAGCGCGCGCCGTTCTTTGATCTTCACAAAGATGGATTCTCGCTTATCGCCGTCGATACAGGAATCCTCAGGAAGATAGACAGCAAGGAGCGCGAATGGCTCGAGGCCAGCCTCAAGAGAGCAGGAGACAACTTCAAGTTTGTGATCCTTGGGCATCCATTCTATGTGGCCGGGAGATCTACGTTCGAAGACGATGCTGATTTCAGTGCGATATATCAATTGCTTAGGCGCTTCCAGGTTGACCTGGTAATGGCCGGCGACACCCACGATTTTGAGTACTACAATGAGCAGTTTTCCTCAAACGGGCAAATGCTCGAAATGCGTCACTTTGTAAACGGTGGAGGCGGCGCGTACTTGAGTATCGGCACCGCTGCCGGATTTCCAGAAGACCCATTCACTAAGGACTTCGTCTTTTATCCCCGCACAGACCAGCTTATTGAAAAAATCAATAAAGAAGCGCCATTCTGGAAGAAGCCTTTGCTTTTATGGATGCAGACTCTTCAAGGTTGGCCTTTCGACCAAGAGGTCCTGTCCGGAGCGTTCGATTTCAACAACGCACCGTTCTTTCAGAGCTTTGTGGTGGTAAATGTGGAGCGATCGAAGGGTCAGATACGGATCCAGCTCGTCGGGGCGAAGGGCCCGTTGGAGTGGAAGGATGTCCAAACAGGTCCCGTCGCAAGGCCGAAAGGAACTGCCGAGAATGACAAGGTCGAGTTTCTGGTGCCGTTGGTGAAAAGCAGTAAGACAGTGATGTCAGCGGAGCCTGGCATCGGTACCGAATCACAGAACGCCAAGGCATCACAAAATGATGGCAGCAAATGATCGTTGAACACTGTTTGCTTGGCTCTCAGGCTTCCTCCTATGCGCGGGTCGAAAGGAATCAAGGCGGTTACAGTCAGTCAAAATCTTTGTGAGGAAAATAGTTCATGGAAAATACCCAAAATTACAGCAACCATGTCAGGTGGTATCCACCGTTTCACTTCGTGCTGGCGCCTCTTCTGCTGGCCAATATCGTTTATTGGATAGTTCGGTTCTATCAGAATCCGGGCTGGGACAGCGGCGAACTTGTCATATTCGGGGTCGCGGTTCTCCTGCTTGCCTTCATTGCCAGGCTCTTCGCGATAAGGTGCCAGGACAGGCTCATACGGCTTGAAGAGCGCCTCAGGTATGAGAAATTGCTCTCGTCCGATGTGGCGGCAAGGGCCTCCGATCTGCGAGTCGGTCACGTGATCGCAATGAGGTTTGCGTCAGACGAGGAACTTCCGGGGCTCGTAGAACGTGCTTTGAACGGTGAGTTCGGATCACAAAAGGAGATCAAACTCGCCGTCAAGAAGTGGCGTCCGGACAACTTCAGGGTATAGCAGAAAGGCCCGCTTTCGCGGGCCTTTTCCTTTAACTCTCCAGCCTGTAGTTCGGCGCTTCTTTGGTGATGATCACGTCGTGCACGTGCGATTCCTTGAGGCCGGCGCTTGTGATGCGCACGAACTTGGCGTTCTTTTGCATCTCGGCGATGTTCTTGCATCCCGTATAGCCCATTCCCGACCTGAGTCCGCCAACTAGCTGTGTGACCATCTCCTCCAGCGTGCCTTTGTAAGCGATTCGCGCTTCGATCCCTTCGGGAACGAACTTTGAATCCGACACGTTGCCTTCCTGTGCGTATCGGTCACTTGAGCCCTTCTTCATAGCTCCGATCGAACCCATTCCCCGATAAGACTTGAAAGAGCGACCCTGGTAAAGAATTACCTCGCCGGGGGCTTCCTGCGTCCCGGCAAATAGCGATCCGATCATCACCGAATCCGCACCCGCAGCTATAGCTTTGGTAACATCGCCCGAGAACTTGACGCCGCCATCCGCGATCACCGGAACCCCGGTTCCTTTCGCCGCATCGACGCATTCGACGATCGCAGTTATCTGGGGCACTCCTGCCCCGGTCACGACTCTAGTCGTACAAATGCTGCCGGGGCCTATTCCCACCTTTATCGCGTCGACGCCTTCTTTAATAAGCGCCTCAGTCGCTTCGGCCGTTGCTACATTGCCGGCAATCAGCTGAACGTGCGGGTGCTTTTCGCGTACAGAACGGATCGCCTGGATCACTCTGGAAGAATGTCCGTGCGCCGTGTCGATCACTATCGCGTCCGATCTCGATTCGATCAAAGCCGACGCGCGTTCTAGATAATCGCCGGTTGCTCCGATCGCAGCCGCGCACCGGAGCCGTCCCAGCTCGTCCTTTGCCGCGTTAGGATACTTGATCGCTTTCTGAATGTCCTTAACCGTGATCAGGCCCTTAAGGTACTCATCCTCGTCAACGACCAGGAGCTTCTCGATCTTGTGCTTCTGAAGCTTTACCTTCGCTTGTTCCAAGGTGGTGCCTATCGGGACGGTCACGAGCGGCTGTGGGGTCATGACTTCAGCCACCGGAATGTCATATCGCGTCTCAAATCTCAGATCGCGGTTCGTAATGATCCCAACCAGAGTCCCGTTCTCATCGATCACCGGAACTCCGCTGATCTTGTAGCGCTCCATTATTCCAAGCGCTTCCGAAACAACGGCATCGTCGCGTATCGTGACCGGATCGACGATCATTCCGGATTCGCTTCTCTTTACCTTGTCTACCTCTTCGGCCTGTTCCCGAATAGACATATTCTTGTGGATCACTCCTATCCCGCCCTGTTGGGCAAGGGCGATCGCAAGAGCAGCCTCGGTCACAGTGTCCATCGCGGAGGAGCAAAGAGGTATGTTGAGATCAATGTTTCGCGAGAACCTTGTAGTGGTGTCGGTCTCCGCTGGCAGGACGTCAGAATAGGCAGGCACGAGAAGTACATCGTCAAATGTAAGTCCTTCTCTAATTTTCTCGGTTTCCATAATTGATTGTAAAAATTTATCTATTCAATTCCAAATCGCGCCGGCACGTTTTCCGGGCAAGGAACCAAACATCGTTTCAATGTCCAAAAGAAAAAGCGCCCGCAATTGGACTGCGGAGCGCTTTGCGGGCATTGAACTGGGGTGTTCGTATATATTCTCAGTTTCCCGGGAAGAACCATCCGGACTAGCCCGCGGTGTTGTCACCGCCTTCCGTATTTCCCGGTGCAGTGTTGCCAACTCCATCTCCTTCAATAGCGATCTTTCCGGACTCGAGTGTCTTCCGGATGTTTTCCTTGTTTATCTCAAAATCAAAACCGTTCTTGCGCCAGCTTTCCGGCGGAATCGGAGTCTCGATCTTTTGATCGTTCAGGGTTATCTGGACCGTGTCAGCGAGTCCCTTGTAATAACTCACTTTCACGCTGTCAGTTGCCTCAGTCTCCCACGGATTGCCGGGCTTAACCACGAAGGAACCCAACTTTCCGTCCACGGTCGACTGGATCGAAAGTTCGGCAGCAGAAGTGCCGATCTTAAGCTTGATTCCGTCAATATTTGGCAGTGGCGACTTCTGAGGTGAAGGCGCCGTCGAGTTTGTCGCTGTCGTTTTTGAGCCGGGCGAATCGTCCGAGGCAGGCGAGGACGGAGCCGAAAGATAATTGACCAGCAACATCACTCCCCATGCAAGAAGGCCGAGGATTACGACTGAAAAAATGATTGTTGGTATCAGTGGAGGCCCGCTTCTATCGTCGGTAAGGACTTCAGGTTTGTATTTAGCGTGCTTCTCATCTTCCGCGGCTTCTTGCAAAGCCGCGATTCTGGCGTATGACGCCAAGGCCTCTCCTTCGTCTACGCCCACGTACTTTGCAAACGATTTGATAAAGCCCTTGTTGAATATTCCGCCGGGAAGTGGACCGTAATCGTCATTCTCGATCGATTGAAGATACAGCGCTGATATGCGGGTCTGCTCGGCGACCTCGCTGATCGAAATCTCGCGATCCTCCCGAGCCTTCCGCAGCTTTTCCCCCAAAGATTCAGCCATTTTTACTTGTTCCGGCCCGTGTCTGACGAGCGATCCGACTTCAGCGACAAAGGGGAAATATATCGTTAAAATCGCAATAATGTCAATTCTTTACAGGAATTTAGGCGTCGGGGATTTGGCTTGATTAATTGCCGAAAGGCGTGTTACGTTTACACGATACCCGTTTCTTGTAATAGAATCAGCATTCAATCAAAAACAGCGAGGAATTCATAGATGACTCTGGAAGCACTTGGCATGGTCGAAACGAAGGGTTTCGTCGGAGCCGTTGAGGCGGCAGACGCGATGGTAAAAGCGGCCAATGTCACGCTTATCGGCAAGGAATACATTGGCGCCGGATATGTCACGATCTTTGTCCGCGGAGATGTCGGAGCGGTGAAAGCGGCGACCGATGCCGGAGCCGCAGCGGCGAGGCGGGTAGGAGAGCTAATCTCTGTACACGTGATCCCGAGACCCCACGCGGAGGTGGAAGAGGTGCTTCCCGGAAAAGCGATCACACAGGGAAAGTCGATCCGAGGCGCGCAGGGCGCGCTGGGTTCCGGCGCTGACTCCCCGGCTGCTACCAAGGCAGCCCAGTCAAAGTCAAAATCCAAGTAATGCCATGCCCGGCCACCGCCTTGCGCATTCGCGCCTGCGAGCGGCGAGCCGGGCTTTTTGGCCCTTTTGGGCCCCTCGACATCATCAATGACGGACAAGGACCTGGTTTCGCAGCAAGAAGCAAGAGACGCGGTTGAGGCAGCGCATCTTGCTTTTCTTGAGTTAGCGCGGTTTGACCAGAACAAAATAGACGGTATTTGCGAGGCTATGGCGAACGCGGCGCTGGCCGAGGCGGCGCGTCTGGGTCAGGTTGCGTTCGATGAAACGGGCTTCGGAGTTGCGGACGACAAGAGAGAGAAGAACCGTTTTGCGGCAGAAGACGTCTGGAACTATTTCAAAGGGCTGAAGACGGTCGGCGTGGTCCGGGATAACGGCGACGTGGTTGAGATCGCCGCACCGAGGGGAGTCGTCGCGGGCATCATCCCATCCACCAACCCAACCTCAACTGCGATCTTCAAGATCATTATTGCTGTAAAATCCAGAAATTCGATAGTCCTCTCGCCGCATCCTTCAGCCGCCAACTGCATCGCCGAAACCGCTCGTGTGATGGTTGCCGCCGGAATTGAGGCGGGTTTGCCCAGGGACGCCGTGCAGTGTCTTGTCTCTTCGACGATCGAAGGCACTGAAACGCTGATGAAGCACAAGCTCACGGCGGTGATCCTTGCGACTGGAGGTATCGGCCTCGTCAGGGCCGCATATTCCTCGGGCAAGCCGGCATTCGGCGTCGGGCCGGGAAACGTTCCGGTTTACGTCGAAAGTTCTGCCGATCTGGAAAAGGCAGCATCTGACATTCTCACGGGAACATGTTTTGACAACGGGACCATTTGCGCGTCTGAGCAGTCGGTCGTCGTCGATTCCTCGGTGGAAAAAGCCCTCCGTGCGGAATTCGAGGCTCGAGGCGGACATTTCCTGTCACCATCTGAGGCTGACCAGATCGCCAAGGTTCTATTGACCCCCCAGCGGACTCTGAACTCGAAGATAGTGGGGAAACCCGCCGTTCATATTGCAGAACTCGCAGGAGTTTCGGTTCCGGCAGGAACACGATGCCTGATCGCGGATTGTGGTGGCGTGGGCCGTGATTTTCCCTGGTCTATCGAGAAACTTTCGCCCACGCTCGCCTTCTTCGTTGTAGAGGGCGTTGAGGCCGCGTCCGCCAGATGCGAGGAGATACTTCGTTTTGGGGGGATGGGGCACACTGCGGGAATGCATACCCGGGACCGGGCCGCGGCGATCAGATACGGATCTCGGATGCCCGCGGCGAGGATCGTGATCAATTCGCCGACTACGCACGGGGCCATAGGGTTTTCGACCGCGCTGCCGCCTTCGATGACACTCGGGTGTGGCTCTTGGGGCGGTAACGTGACTTCGGACAACGTTTCGCCGCACCACCTTATGGATATCAAGCGGGTAGCGTTCGAGACCCGGTCGGTTGTCTCTGACAAAGCTGCTGAAAGGAGTTCTTTCCGGACGGACCAGCCAGGCACTCCCGTGCCGGCGAGAAAAATAGAACGCAGCGAGATCGCGTCGATCGTCGACGAGTTCCTAAGCAGGAAGCTCGCAGAAGCACCGCCGGAACCCGTTGGGGGCCGGATGGAGGCGGAATCTTCTAAACAGGCGGTAATACATGAGGTCGCTTCGAAAACAGCGGAAGGTGGATCAAGGAAGAGTCCAGTCGATTTCGTCAGCGAGGACGATGTGAAGATCGCGGTTTCCAAAGGCGAAAAGATCTACGTAAACAAGAAGACGATCATAACTCCGGCCGCAAGGGACCTGGGCGGCCAGCATGAGGTTTTCGCAGAGGTCTGATCCCTATTCGAGGTTAGTCTAAGTCCATTCAGGGCGTATCTGAGATGTCTCAAACCCCGGCTCATAAACCTGTTTGTTCCGAATGCGGTTCCGAAACCCTCGGCCCGGCGCTTTTCTGTTTCCATTGCGGCGCCCGGCTTGGAAGCGATGCGACCGAAACTGAGACGGGAGCGAAAGCGGGGTCTGATCTGGAGTCCGTAGATATTACCGGGAAGGCGATAGCTCCGCCGCCGGGCGACCCGTTTACAGCTACAGCGGATGTAGGATCCGACTTGGCCGTTGAAGAAGTGGCATTGCAGGATGAAAATCTTGAACCGAGCATGGATTCGGGCATGGCCACCGCGTCAACGCTGCGAAAGAACCCTGGAGTCATGAGGATGCGCCGGGTTGAGGTGCGATGGGCGTCAAACGAGGGGTCACCGAACATCTGGTTTATCGTCGCTTCGATCGTGCTTTTCGCACTGGTGTTCGGCGTTTTTCTATTGTCGATGATCCTCAGGTAGAATCGGGAATCTAATGAAAATGAAAGGGCAGACGATCGAATCGTCTGCCCTTTCTTCGTGAAATTCCGATAAATTAACGGTTTGCAGGTCTCAGGCTTGGTCCGGCATTGTCCTTCTTTGGTACGACAAGACCGGTTCTCGTGATTGCTATCCTCTTTTGTTTGTCAGTTCCTTCCTTCACAACAACCTTAATGTTCCTGTAAGCGCCTTCAGGCTTTGTGTCGTCGGGCAAGTAACCGATCGAGTATTGCGTTCGAAGTTCGCTCGCGATGTCCCCTGCGATCGTATTCAGCTCAGACAGGTCGTTCGGGAAGTATGACTTTCCGCCCGTCTCTTCAGCCAGTTTTTCAAGAAAGCTCCTCGCGCGTTTTTGAGGACTCTTTCGGACAAAACCGCCTTCCTTGTCCAGTTCGTTCACAAATCCTACGGTATATATCTGAACATCCGCCTCCCTCAACAGATCGAACAACTGTTCTTCCTTGTAATAGCTAGCGCGGTCTTCACCGTCAGAAACGAGGATGAGGGCCCTGCGCTTCCTATCTTCGGGAGCCTGGCTTCTCTCGTATTCGTCGACCTTTTCTGCGGCGAGATACACGGCGTCAATTATCGCCGTCTGCCCGCCTTCGATGTACATGTTGTCCAGCGCGTCGAAAAGTTCGTTCTTGTCCGTCGTAAAATCCTGAAGGATCTCGATCTTGTTAGAGCTGACAAATCTCACAACGCCTGTCTCATCATCCGGTCTGTTCGTCTCGACGATGATCTTGCTCGCCTCGATCACCTTTTCAAGCTGAAACCTCAGAGATCCGGAATTGTCTATAACGAGCGCGTAATTTGTAGGGACCTCCGACTGAGAAAAGAAAGATATTGGCTGGGCGCGTCCGTCCTCGAAAACAGTGAAATCATCCTTGCTAAGATTTGCGATCGGTCGATTGAACCTGTCGACGACCCTAACGTTCAGGTTCACGAGCTCCGTGTCGATAATGAGCGGTGAATCGTCTTCCTTCGGAAGAGGAGGCGGGGGAGGCGGTATAAGTGGTCCGTCCGGAGGAGTCGCCGACGGCGATGGAGACCCAGGGGACGTCTGCGCGCTCACCTTGTCCGGGACCAGAGAGGCGGTCAGGAAAACCAAGGTGGCAAAGGACAGAATAACCAGTGATAGGAAAAAGGATCGTTTCATTAGTGCTTTGGCGGTTCCCGAAGGCCGCGTGAATTCTAACGGACAGTGATTCGCGGTGTTGCGTAGTAGCCTTCTCGATTGCGGACCGTTAGACGCGGCAATCCTCTTGGAGGTTTGACCTTCACTTTGACGCGGTGCCATTTTCCATCCGGCTCGAAGCCTTTGGGCGTGTATCCGATCGAATACTGGTGCCTCAGCTCAAGCGCAATACGCTCGAAGATCTCATCCATTTCGACAGCTGAGGTTGGATAAAAGGACTTTCCGCCCGTGACGCCGGAGAGTTCATCCAGAAAAGCCTGTCCCTGAAGACCTTCTTGAGAGGAAACGTCGCGACCGTCCATTATTCCTACCGAATAGATCACAACGTCCGATTCCTTCATCAGACGGCGAACTTCCTTGAAATTGTAACGCGATGCATTGTCCTGACCGTCGCTGATTATCAGAAGCGCCTTCTTCTGATGAGTACCGCGGGTTACCCGCTCAACTCCCAGATAACACGCGTCATACAGCGCGGTGTTATTCTTGGGTTCGACGAGGGTGAGTTTGTTCAGCACCGCCTCGCCGTCCCGAGTCCGATCCATCAGAAGCTGGGCCCGTTTGTTGAAGGCGATCAGATAGTATTCGTCGCGGGGATGGCTGGTGTTTATGAACCTCTCCAGTGCGTTTCTGGCTTTCAAAATCTTTTCTCCGCTCATCGAGCCGGAGACATCGAACAGGATCCCGATCGAAACAGGCGCGTCATCATCACTAAAAAAGGTGATCTCCTGTTTCTCCTTGTCGTCATATATAGTGAAAGCTTCTTTGGTAAGTCCGGAGACGTAACGACCGTAATAATCGGTCACAGTCAGGGTTAGGGTCACCAGATCCGTTTCGACTGTGATCTCGGGTTTGTTCTCAACACCCTGAACAGGGGGCGTTGGAGTGGTTTCCTGGGCCAGGAGCACGGGAGCTGATAAAACGAGGATGAGAAAAATCAGACAAAGCCGAGCATAGGGTTGGCCCCGGCCTTGAACATTACTAAAAGCCATAAAGTCTCCTAACTACCTTGTTCTTCCAAATACTAAGGAACCTTGTAACCTGATGCAAGATAAATCTTACGATGTGACCACTTCGGTATGCGTTGTTCGGCCAGGTTTTTTCCTGGCAACACTTGAATCCTGCAACTTTTTGACGACGTTTGGCGTGCTATAATCCTTTGAACCTCCGCCTTCCGCCGAGGGACGACCTGTCTCCCTCAATCCTGAAGGTGAAAATGGTTCTGACGCGGGTCCTTTCAATTCCATTATAAATATGGCCGAATTCATTTGTCGTTTGGGTACGCAGTCCGGTGAGGTAGTCACGCGGGTGGTCGAGGCCGCCAGTGACAAGGATGCGCGCACCCAGCTTGAGGAGGAAGGTTTTCGGGTTTTTCGAATCGCCGCGGCCGGCAGCGGCCTTAGCGCCGTACTGTCCGGACGAAGCGTTTCAAACAAGGGGCGGGTTAAACAGAACGACTTTCTGCTTTTCAATCAGCAGTTTTCAGCACTTCTTCGAGCAGGCATACCGGTTCTTCAATCGATTGGACTCCTTCAACAACGATCTCCGTCAGGGACACTAAGATTAATTCTCGCTGATGTCGAAGAGAAGATCAGAAGCGGCATTCCGCTTTCAGAGGCTTTTGAATCGCAAGGAGTCTTCCCCAAGATATATACGGCTTCGCTCCTCGCCGGTGAACAGAGCGGGGCCCTCGATGACGTTCTTGCCCGGTATGTTCATTACCTGAGAAGAAGTGTCGCGATCGCGCGCAAATTGAGGGGAGCGCTCGCCTATCCGCTCTTCCTTATGACGGCCGCTTCGCTGATGGTCGCATTCCTGGTGCTCTACGTGATCCCAAGGATGTCGGAACTGTTCAAAGGACTAAACACTTCTCAAAGCCTTCCCACGGTTACTGTTGTCGTCCTCGCCATCTCAACAGCGTTGGCGAAGAACATATGGTGGGTGATCCCGTTGCTGATAGTTTCTGCGATCGCCCTTTATTTCTGGCTTCGCACTCCTTCCGGCAGACTGGTTCTGGATAACATTCTGCTGAGATTGCCTCTCGGCGGGACCCTGATAAGGCAGATGGCAACAGCTCAGCTTGCCCGATCCCTTTCGACTTTGATCTCCGGAGGACTTACGGTACCTGAAAGCTGGGATATCGCGTCACAGGCGATCGGGAACTCGGAGCTTCGAAGGAGAAGCCAGTCAGTGCTTCCCTTGATACGTGAGGGGCGGATGTTCACTGATGCGCTCGCTCAAGCGAACTGGATGCCGGAACTGGCGCTTGACATGATCGGGATCGGTGAAGGGTCAGGAAGCCTTCGGGAAATGCTCGATGAGGTGGCGAACTTCTATGACGCGGAATCAGAAGTAAGACTAGAACAGCTGACGACGCTGCTCGAGCCGGTAATACTGGTGATGATGGCCGGCATTGTTGTGGTAATACTCCTCGCCATCTATTTGCCAATTATTCAAACGATTGCTGCCGGTCCGTACGGCGCGAGATAGATCAGGCGAGTCGAACGGATACGGTCCGACGCGCATCAACAAACGAAATGCCAATCGATATGCAAGAGCAGACAAATACAAGCGGGCAGCAGGAACCGTCCAATTCCCAATCGGCCGTCGCCGATTTTGTAGAGAACGAGCCGCCCGAGGTTACTGCGGCAAAAAAGATCGCCAAACGTTACAGGCTGCCCTATATAGACCTTCTGCCTCCGGACAAGGAATCTCCGATCGATTACGAAGAACTTGCCGCGATTCCTGTGGACCTTATGCTCAGGAATCAGTTCGTCCCCCTGAAGAGGGAAGGAAGAGGCCTGCACGCGGCGATGGCGGATCCGACAAACCTAGAACGCCTCGACGAGCTTGAGAACGCTTTGAACGTCAGGATAATTCCTTACGTAGCCACCTCCGGCGCGATCGACGTCGTGCTTAAGAAAGGCGACGCGACTCAGAGAGTTCTTCAGGAAGCTGCCTCCGGGTTCAGGATCTCGCTGGTTAAGGAGACCGAGCATGGCGAAGAGGTACTCGACCTTGACCGGCTTGCCACGGATTCCGACATGTCGCCCATCATAAAACTGGTCGACACGATCATTTACAATGCGATGGAATCGAGGGCGTCCGATATTCATATTGAAACCCGAGAGCGCGAGGTCCAGGTGAAGTTCAGGATCGACGGCGCGCTTTACGCGAAGGTGGACCCGATCGACATCGTCTTCCACCAGACGCTTATCTCGCGCATCAAGGTGATGTCCGAGCTGGACATTGCCGAACGCCGTGTGCCGCAGGATGGTAGGTTCAGGGTCCACTACAAAGGCCGCACGGTCGATTTCCGTGTTTCGATAATGCCCACGGTTTACGGCGAGGACGCCGTCATTCGTATCCTCGATAAGGAACAGATATCGGAAGAGTTCAAGAATTTGAGCCTGGACGTTGTCGGTTTCCACCCTGATGATCTGAAGCGGTTCCGTATGTACATAAAGGAACCGTATGGAATGGTCCTGGTCACTGGGCCGACAGGTTCGGGTAAGACGACAACTTTGTACGGAGCCTTGAACGAGATCAGGAACGAAGAGGACAAGATCATCACGATCGAGGACCCGGTCGAGTATCAGCTGCACGGGATCGTCCAGATCCCCGTGAACGAAAAAAAGGGCCTCACGTTTGCCCGCGGACTTCGCTCGATCCTGCGACACGACCCCGACAAGATCATGGTCGGTGAGATCCGCGACGAGGAAACGGCCGATATAGCCATTAATTCGGCTCTGACTGGCCACCTGGTATTCACGACCGTTCACGCGAACAATGTGATCGACGTTATCGGGCGCTTCCTCAACATGAAGGTTGACCTGCATAACTTCGTGTCATCATTGAACTGCGTGCTAGCTCAGAGACTTGTCCGGCTTCTCTGCCAGACTTGCAGACGCCAGTACGAACCGCCGATCTCCGAGATTCGCGAATCTGGGCTCAAGCCGGAGGACGTGCTCGGGAAGACCCTCTTTATGAATGTCGGCTGCGATGCGTGTAACCACACCGGATACAGGGGCAGGACGGCAATTCACGAATTACTTGATATGACCGATCCGATCCGTGAGATGATCATCGCCCGCCGACCGGGTTCCGAGATCAGGCGGCAAGCGGAACTGGAAGGACTGATCAGCCTGCGCGAATCCGCGCTAAGAAAGGTATTTTCGGGTGTGACGACGCTTCACGAGATCAACAGGGTCACATTCGTTGAGGATGTTCGTTAACGGGCGTTTTGGTGTCGCCTTTCCTTGTCGCGGGAGGAGCCTGAAAGGGCACTGTAAACCAATATGGAATTTGCTTTTTCGGCATATTCACTTCAAAATATGGATTGTTGCGAGCCTTCATTTTCTTTCCGCAACTTTTCCAGCACTAATTCGTGTATTTCTCCTATCGATGCCCGGCGGATCAGCGGCCGGGTGCCCGTCAACAGGATTCCCGGAAGATAGCCATGAACAATTCGAAACGACTGCGATTTGTAATTACCCTCTCTTTGTTGCTGTGCCTGCTTTCACCTACCGTTGTGTTTTCCATGGGCGAAGGCAAGAAGCATTTCAAACAGGGCATGAAACATGAACAAGCTGAGGAATGGGACAAAGCTGTTGAAGAGTTTGCGCTGGCCGTAACGGCGGATCCGAAGAACCCAGAGTACAGGCTTCACTTCCGCAGGGCGTTGTTCAATGCTTCGCAGATGTTCATGAAGCGCGGCCGGATGGCGGCGGAAGAGGAAGACTATCTGGGCGCCTACAACGCCTTTAGAAGAGCTTACAGCTTCGATCCTGTGAACGAACTCGCAAAATCCGAAATGGCCCGGATGCTGAGGCTCCAAAAGGAACTGCTCGGAGTCAACGACGATCAAGACAAGGATAAAGCCGATAGCGGGTTCCGCATGGTTCAAACGGGACTTTCCTCCACAAACATTCCTTCGGACGTCGTAATTCCACAGCGGTACGAAAAGCTTCGAGATCTTCCGTTCCCTTCAGGGATCGATCTTCAGCGGATCGTGCGCGATCTTGCAAATGACCTGGACCTGAACGTACTTTTCGACTCGCAATCCAGGCTGGACAACAAGAAGGTAAAGATCGAATTAAAGAATGTCACCGCCGCCCAGGCTCTTGACGCCATCTTTCTTCAGGAAGGTCTGTTCTTCGAGAAGGTCGCCCCACGGACCATCATTGTCGCCACTTCAAACCGGAGACAGTTTTTTCAGCAGCTTGTATTGAAGACCTTCTATCTCGGCAACGCCGACCCCAAGAAAGTTGCGGCGGTGCTTCAGAAGGCGATTCCCGCGCAGCCGGGGCGAACACCTACCAACGTACTTACGGACGAAGATACAAACAGTATCACCATTCGTGACACGGCGGAGAACATCAGGCTGATGAGCGATCTGATAGCGGCCCTGGACAAGGATCGCGCCGAAGTGGTGATGGACGTTCAGATCTACGAGGTGTCGAAGAACGACCTTCTTGAACTTGGCAATCAAATTGGGAATAGAGCTTCCCTTACAAATATTGGAGGCGCTTTGCCCGGCATCGTTCCGCTAAATGGGGTCCCCGTAAGCATACCGGACGGTTCGATCGTGAGCACAGCGATAGGTATTGTCCTGAACACACCGTTTACAAGCCTGTCGGCTTTCCAGCAAAGATCAAATACAAAGCTCCTGGCCTCAACACAGATACACGCATTCAATAACGAGGATTCTTCCGCCAGGATCGGTCAGCGCGTACCGGTCCAAACGGCACAGTTGCCCAACTACTACGCCCCTACGCCGGAAAATCCGACCAATCCCGGCAATGCTTTTGGAGGCGGCTATCCGGTGATCAATTATGAGCAGGTTGGGCTGACTTTGAAATTCAAACCGATCGTGTTCCCTAATCAGGACGTTCAGGTAGCTATGGAGATCGAGTCCAAAGAAGTTCTGGACAAAAATACCCTGACCCCTTCCTTCACTGAGCGCACAATCAAAGGAACTGCACGCGTACAAAACAACAAGACGCTGCTGCTTGCGAGCGTCGCACAGGGCATCGAGAGCGAAGCCAGGGAAGGAATTCCGTTTCTTGGACTGATCCCGATCCTCGGGAGACTGTTTACCGTGCCTAAGCAAGACAACCGCCAGGTTGACATTGTAATTGCGATAACGCCGCGAGTTATTCGCGCACCGGCGATCCTTCCGGAAGATACAATCGAGAGGCCGACCGGAAGCCTCGCGGTCCCGACAAGCGGCTCGCTTGAGGCGCTGGTGGTCAGGGAAGAGATCGAGCGTCAAAAGACGTTCGCGCGCCGCGAGAAGCGGGACGTAAATGTCCAGCTTCCCGATGCTGATGTGCCGGAGTACGTAAAATCAAATGGCGATGAAGCTCTTTCGGTGAACGAAGCGGAAAGTTCAAATGCTCCCGAACCCGATGCCTCATCGTCACCTTCTTCGGCTGCGATCGCAACGGGACTCAAGCCGATAGACACGGGAATGAAGTCGCTTTCGATCACACCTACATCTTCGGCGCCGGGGAACACGCTTGCCCTGAATCCGGTCTCGCTGCCGAGTTCGGGCATAGAGTCCGAGACGGGTGATGCTGAAAATACGCGAATGGCTGAATTGCAGTTTCTTCCCAAGCCGGGAATGTTGCGGGCCGGCGAACGCACAAAGCTCGCGGTGTTGGTCCGCGGAGCTTCCATTTTCCGCTCGGCGGTGATCGGATTGAAGTTCGATCCGGCTAGAACCACTGTGCGTTCGGTCCAGTTTGGCGATGTTTATGGAAAAGAGCTTTCGCAAACGTCAGCGGATCCGTTCCTAAATGAAGGCGGCAAGCTTTATGTGTCCTTGATCGCTCCAAACGGTTCCTCGGAAAACAGTTCCGGCGTGCTTGCTTTCATCGAGATCGAGGCGTTAGCGGACGGCGTTCCGATGATCGAATTTGATCCCGAGATGATCAGCCTCCTGACCGCGTCAGGCGATAGTTTCCTGGTGAAGTTCTAAGAAGTGAATCGGTTACAACGCATTGGAAGGATACGAAGGATTGCGCCGGGGGCGGATAGCGGATACACGCTTCTGGAACTGGTCATCACTCTCACAGTTCTTTCAATCATGATCATGGGTACCATCCCTCTCGCGCAGAACGCAGTGAAAAGGCAGAAAGAGATCCGGCTGAGGCAAACGTTGCGCGATATCAGGAACGCGATCGATGAATTCAAACGCGATACGGTGGGCTCATGTCCTTTGGGTTCAGTAACCAGCGGTAATCCTACGCAGGTAGGACAGAATATTCCGGCTGATCCGAGAAGCAGGGTGGTCATCGATGACTGCACGATCTTCGACACGGAGAACATAGACCGCTACCCGCCGAGTCTGGATGCGCTTGTCGACGGCGTCAGAGTGAAACCCAGGGGCCTCTCCGCACAAGCGAGGTCCGGCGGCGTTTTCGCCGACAAGAACGCTACGGAGCTGAACGAACAGAAAGAGGTACTCAAGGTCTATTTGCGCGAACTGCCGATCGATCCGATGACGGGTGAAGACGACTGGGAATTGAGGTCTTCATATCAGACTAAGGACTCGAGCAGCTGGGATGAAGTGAACGTTTTTGACGTCCGCTCAAGAGCGGGCGGTACCGCCTTGAACGGAGAGAAGTACAGTGAGTGGTAAAGAGACAAGAGAATACCTGGAGGCTGGAAGCGTTGGCCGGACACGACCGTTTGGCACAGCCGGTTTCTCGCTGCTTGAGTTGCTTATCGCGATGTTCATACTCGTGATCCTGATTTCCGTTGCCGTTCCAACCTACCGAAACAGTGTCCAGCACGCCCGCGAAGTCGTTCTCGAGGAGAACCTGTTTCAAATGAGGCGCGCCATAGACCAGTACGCCGCGGATAAAGAACGTCTCCCCCAGTCTTTGCAGGATCTGGTCGATTCGAACTATTTTCGCGACATCCCAGTCGATCCGCTAACGGAAAAAGCGGAATGGAACGAGATCGTCGGCGAAGATTCAAATTCGGCCGAAGCAGAACAAGGGCTTGTCGATGTCAAGAGTCTTGCCGAGGGCGAAGACAGCAACGGCAAGAAGTACAGCGAATATTGAACCCCGGGCACTGCCCGCAAGTACCGATACAAATGTTAAGCAGCCTTACCAAACCGAACTATCCGCGCGCAGCGATGGGTTTCGGCCAGAATTCTGTGACCGCGGTCGCGCTTCAGAAAGACGGACCGGCGTTCTTTTCCGTGAGGCAGGCAGCGACTGTCGAATTGCCCGCCGGGCTGGTAAATCCGAGTTTTGTGGATGATAACATCAGTGATCAGTTCGAATTGGCGGAGCACCTTGAGCGGGTTTCTCTCGAATGCGGATTGCGCGGGCAGAAGCAATGGTCGGTCTCAATGCCGAGCACGACCGCGAGGACGGCAATACTGTCCATCAAAGAAGTGCCGACTTCTAAGAGAGAGCTTGAAGAGGTGCTTGATTTCAAGGCCGAAACCAGTTTTGGCGTACCGTCTTCAGAACTCAGGATCTCGATGGACAGGATCAGCCCGGATGCCGAAGGCCGGGCACGTTATTTCGCGACGGCGGTGAAGCTGGGTGTGATAGACGAGTACGAAACAGTATTTGAATCTCTCGGGTGGCGCGCGGGATTGATCCTTCCGAGGGCAGTTTCGGAACTGAACTGGCTTGCCGGATCGCGATCCGCTGAAGACGCGCTCCTGATCAGTTCCCAGGAAAACGGATTTACCGCGCTCCTGCTCAGGGCCGGAGAGCCCGCCCTTGTGCGATCCGTGATCTGCAGGGATGAAGAGATCGATGACGAGATATTCAGGCTGCTTGTTTACTACAAAGACAAGTACGAGGAATCTCCTGAGTCAGGATCATCCGGTCGGTTCCTCGTTATCGGCGAGGGTTCTCTGGATGATAGATTCGCCGGTATATCGGCAGAAGCGCTTGGCAGATCTGTGAGGCTTCTTGCTCCGGCCGATCTGGGCCTCGCCTTTCCATCTTCCAGCCTCAGATTCAGTGATATCGCCGCTCCGGCGGGGCTTGCAACTCTTGGCTGGCGTTAGTCGAACAGCAGGTCAGATCCTTAGAAGGCGGGGCGCCGGCCCCGTCTTTTTCTTTTCAAACAAGGTGATTTCATGACCGGACTCGAAAGGTGGTCATTTCCGCTTTCAAGAACCCTTCCGGCAGAATATAATCATGTCTTAAGTCTCCGAGATCGACAGGGATCGTTGCTTTGTGCGCCGGCATTGAGCGATGAAACAAATAACAGGACGGATGCGTAGAAACATTTCATCATGGGTAACCAAGCAATTCTCGCGGAAAACATTGATGGCTTTAGTGATGCTGAGCTGATCGTCGGAGCGATCAGGGGCGGTGAAGACAGCTTCGCTGAACTTGTTCAGCGATACCAGCGCCCGATCATCAGCTATGTCTATCGATTTCTGAACGACTACGATGCCTCCCTCGACGTCACGCAGGAGGTATTTATCAAGGTCTACAATTCGTTGGACCGATACAGTTCTGATTACAAGTTTTCGACGTGGCTTTACAGGATCGCACATAACGCAGCGATCGATCATATCCGCAGGCACTCCAAGAAAGAACAGAGTATTGAGGCCGAAAATCAAGAAGGCGAGTACCAGATGCAGCTGGAGAGTTCCAGGCCAAATCCTGAAGAGGACAGAGAACGAAGCGAATGGAGGAACGAGATCGAAGCGGTCGTTAAGTGCCTGCCGGTAGCCTATCGAGAACTGATCGAGCTTCGTCATGGCAAAGACCTCAGTTACGTCGAGATTGCGGAGATCACGGATCTGCCCCTGGGGACGGTGAAGAACCGCCTGTTCCGCGCGCGCGAGATGATGCGAGAGATGCTTGTAGAAAGAGGCTTAAAGGGGATTTAACCGGACCGGAAGTGCGCTTGCCGCAGTCCGTCCATTTCAAAATGAACGCCCAGAATAACAATCCGGAATGCAAGTGTCCGAGGGACGATATCGCCGCTTATATCGACGGTGAACTTTTGCCTGCGGAGGAGATGGAGCTGGAGAATCATTTTTCCTCGTGTTCCCACTGCCTCACGGAGTTCAATGCTCAAAAGGGACTGCTTTCGGTTCTGAATTGTGCGATGGAAAAGCAGGACCGCGAGATCCCTATGCCGGACAATTTTGCGCGTACCTTGACGATCAATGCGGAAAGCAATGTTGCCGGGATCAGGAGCCCTGTGGAACGCTACCGTGCGCTGGTTGTATGCGCCGTTCTGCTTTTTGTCGCGTCCGTTGGTCTCGGTGCAGACGCCGGACTGGCTTTGAAGCCGTTTGGGCGGTTTGCAGACCAGGCGCTGGCCATAGCGGGGTTCGCGTTCCATTTTCTTTTTGATATCGGAATAGGCCTTGGCGTCGTGTTCAGATCTTTCGGTCAAAGTGTGTTCCAGGGGTCGGACATCGCTCTCGGTCTTTCCGTGGGCCTTTTCTTGTTTGCGTCCGCGGCGCTCTCGAAAATCATTCTTCGGTACAACAGGACACCCTAAGCGTGGCGTTTTACGATGCAACATATTTGACCAGCAGAACGGATCCGGGCCCGCTCCTACGCTTCGCAGCAGTGCTCGCCACCTGCCTTCTTTTCTCCCTTGCCGTATTTTCCCAGACATCGCTATCTCAACCTGACAAAGAAACGTTGATCGTATACGACGCCCCGGAAATGGAGATCTTCTCTTTCGGGAAGACCGTGATCGTGAAGAACGAGGCGAAGGGCGTGCTGTCTTTCGGCGGAGACGTGATCGTAGAAGGCAAGGTGTCCGGGGAAGTGGCTACCATCGGCGGATCTGTTATTCAGAAGAAGGGTGCCTTTATCGGCGGAGACGTGATCATCTTTGGTGGAAGCTACAAACCGGAAGTAAGGGAACCGCTCAGGACAGATGGCAAACAGACCGTCGTTTACGCGGGCTACGAAGACGAACTGAGGAGTATTGCAAAGAATCCGAGCCAGATATTTTCGCCGGAGTTCTCTGCCGCATTCCTTGTGCAGCGATTTCTTTCGCTTCTGTTTTGGTTCGGGATCTCGCTGGTGATCTCATTCATCACGCCGGGTTCGGTAAGCCGCGCATCCGCGCGCATTCAGCTGTCCCCGCTCAAGGTGTTCGGAATTGGGAGCCTTAGCTTTATCGTCATCACTCTCGGAGTGATGTTGTCACTCGGTTTCCTTCCGGGATTCGTCAGCGGTGTGATCGGACTGATGGCGTTTGTGGTCGTGATGCTTGCTTATGTGTTCGGCCGGGTAGTACTTCAAGCCGGCCTCGGCAAATTTCTGGTCAGAATGTTTTCTTCAGGAAAGCCCTCCGATACAATTTCACTCCTCGCGGGCGCATTTGTGTGGACCCTTCTCCTTTCGATCCCGTATGTATGGACGGCAGCGCTGTTCGTACTCTTTACGGCCAGCCTGGGACTCGTTTTCACGGCGCGCAGACGCACCGAGCCGTGGGAAGCGGCCTGAAATGTACGATTGCCCCCAATCCTATTGACCTTACTTAACACCCGGTTTACAAATCTTTACAAAATGGTAAAGACCTATTCTATAGAATAATCGTCTTACGGGTTGTCCGGAAAATTCATATTTACTTCAGACTTTCAGGCAGGTTCAGGGGGATAATTACATAATGCGCATTACTACCGTAGCCGCGATGATCGCGGCCGTATTCATTTCAACAAGCTCCTTATTTGCCCAAGACGGGCTCCCCGACATCGGTATCAAAGAAAATCTCGCTCTTGGAGTTGTAAAACAGGTCGGTAGCCAGAAGATAGTTGTTGAGACCAAAGACGGAGTCATAGATTCGGTCCTCGTGTCCACAACGTCCTTCAAGCGCCTCTCTCCTGACAATCTGAGCCTTAAGGCTGCGACTCCTTCCAGTCTGGCAGATGTCACAGTCGGAGATCGCGTCCTCCTGACGGGGAAAGTATCCGAAGACAAGAAGACCATAATCACGACCGCCGTTTATTTGGTAAAAGGGAGCGATCTTGCCGAGCAGCAGGCGAAGCAGAGGGCGGAATGGCAGCAACGCGGGATCGCGGGCCGTGTGAAGGCCGTTGACCCGGCAACAGGTGAGATCACGGTTGAAATGCGCGGAATCATGGGCGCCCCGACAACTTTGAAAGTGACCGCCAAGCCGGGCGCCAGATTTCTTAAGTATTCATCGGAATCTGTAAGGTACGCAGATGCGGTCTCAGGCGGGATCGACCAGATCGGGCCTGAGGATATGATCCACGCTCTCGGTGACAAGAGTACGGACGGCACATCATTTTTGGCCGAAGAGGTGATCACCGGAACTTTTCAGACTGTTGCCGGAACGATCAAGTCAGTCGATCCTGAAAAGAACGAAGTCGTAATTACTGATCTTAAGACGAAGCAGGACGTAACGATCCAGATCAAACCTTCGTCGTTGCTGAAGAGGTTTCCTGAGGAGATCGCCCAGAGGCTTGCCAGGTTCCAGATGATGATGGCTTCGGGCGCCGTACCGCAGGGCGGTGCAGCCGGCGGCAACAGGCAGACACAGACGAGGCCAGCCGGAGAAGGCGGACAGGGAAGGCCGGGAATGCAGGGAGGCGGAATGCGCGGCGATATCAACGATATGCTGAACCGGTTTCCGACGATCACCGCAGCCGATCTTAAGGCCGGCGAGATAATCGCCGTCTCAAGCCCCAAGAGCGCAGATCCTGGCCGCATGACCGCGATCAAACTCCTTGCGGGCGTAGAACCATTTATTACTATGCAACAGGCTTCATCCGGCGGACGCCGGGGTGGCCAGGGCGTGTCGGGCGGACTGAACATTCCCGGACTCGACAGCGTGGAATTCTAGACTTTAATAATGACTGATAACCGGGCTCTTCGCCCGGTCTTTCTCTCGAATATTTGTGATAAAGAGGAATCATAATGAAACAAGCAATAGTTAGTTTTACGTTGCTCGCGTTCCTGTTTGGGGCAGTTGCAGCTGCATTTGCTCAGCAAGGCGGCACCTTGAAAGGGCAAGTGTCAGACAGCCTTGGGGACGCGGTCGTAGGTGCCACGGTGACTGCAGTTGACCGTAGCGGAAAAGAAAAAAGCACAGTCACCAACGCTTCCGGCAACTACACAATCTCCGGCCTTGCGCCCGGAAGATACACCATCAAAGCGTCGGCAGAGAGCTTCGAGATATATGAAGCGACCGATGTCGACGTTATCGCCGGCAAGCAATCGGAGTTTCCGATCATCCTGAGCGTCGAAGGCGTCAAGGAAGAAGTTTCGATCAGTGACGAAGGTCAGGTGAACACCGATCCTCAGAACAACGCAAGCGCGCTTGTGCTGAAGGAAGAAGATCTGGCATCTCTTCCGGACGATCCGGACGATCTTGAAGCAGCGCTTCAGGCTTTGGCAGGGGGCGCAGCGGGACCGAACGGCGGCCAGATCTACATTGACGGCTTCGAAGGCGGAAATCTGCCTCCGAAGGAGTCGATCCGCGAGATCAGGATCAACCAGAATCCATTCTCCGCGGAATTCGACAGGCTGGGATTCGGCCGGATCGAGATCCTCACCAAACCCGGATCGGACAAGTTCCGGGGACAGGGATTCTTTAATTTCAACAACGATGCGCTAAATACGCGTAACCCGTACTCCGAGAACAAGGCCGATAGTCAAAGGATGTTCTATGGCGGAAACATCAGCGGTCCGATCATCAAGAACAAGGCGTCATTCTTTCTATCGATTGATAATCGCCAGATCGACAACGGTTCCATCGTCAATGCGACGGTTATCGACAGCAATTACAATATCGTGCCCTTTCAGCAGGAGTTCACGATACCCAGCAGGCGATTTTCGATCGGTCCGCGCTTCGATTATCAGATTAACGATAACAACACGATCGTCGCCCGCTATGAATACGAGAGGCGAACCTCAGAAAATCAAGGAGTCGGCGGCTTCTCACTCCCGTCGCGCGCCACTACTTCGACGAACACCGAACAGACATTTCAGATAACTGAAACGGCGATCCTGAACGCAAAGACGATCAACGAGACCAGGTTCCAGTTTAGGGACGACAACACCGATCAAACGGGTGATAATTCGATTCCGACCATTAACGTTTCCGACGCCTTTACGGGCGGCGGATCTTCAATCGGGCTTAATTTCGATATAGAGAAATCCTGGGAGCTCCAGAACTACACTACGACGGTTCTCGGGGGAGATGGTCAACACAGTGTGAAGTTCGGTGCCCGAGTAAGAGGCAGCAAGCTTAAGGATCAGTCGGCTTCGAATTACGGCGGAACGTTCACTTTTGCGGGATTCGTCGATGACAACGGTACTCCGGATGATTCGACTGATGATATCTTTGTCAGTTCGATCGAGCAGTACCGCCAGGAACTTCTCGGAAATCCGGATCCCAGGAACAATCCGAACCAGTACAGCATTACCTCCGGAAATCCCCTCGCCACAGTTTCGCAATATGATTTTGGGGCGTTCTTCACAGATGATTGGCGGATCAACCCGGGACTCACGCTCAGCTTTGGTTTGAGATACGAGAATCAGACGAACATTGATGACAACTTTAACTTTGCTCCGAGACTGAGCTTTGCATATTCTCCTGGCGCAGGTGGGGCGAGCGCGCCCAAGACGGTATTCCGGGGCGGTTTCGGGATGTTCTACAGCCGGTTCAGTGACAATTACACGCTTCAGGCACGCCGTCTTGACGGCGTCCAGCAACAGCAGTACATAATCGGGACGGGAAACCCGATCCTTGCGCTTCCCGTATTCACGCTTGACAGTGTGAGCAATGTTCCTACCGCCGATCAACTGGCAATGTTCGCCCCGAGATCGAACACACCGCGGGTCATTTCGCCGGAAACTCAGGCACCGTATACGATCCAGGGAGCATTGAGTGTTGAGAGACAACTGCCCGGTCGTTCCACGATCTCTGTTTACTATGTTGCCTCGCGTGATCTTCACCAGATCCGCTCCAGGAATACAAACGCTCCGGTCTGTCCCTCGGGCTTTGACTGTCCGGTTGACCCCATAGCGCTCAACGCTCTGAGGCCGGATCCCTCGATCGGCAATGTTTACCAGTATGAATCCAGCGGTTTCTCGAACAGTCAGAGGCTGATAGTCAGTTTTCGGACATTCCTGAGCCAGAAGTTCACGATATTCAGCAATTACATACTGGCAAGGTCGAAGAGCAACTCCGATGGCGGATTTCCTTCGTACAGCTACGACATAAGCGAAGATTACGGGGACTCAGGTTTCGACACTCGCCACACGTTCTTCATGGGAGGATCGATCGGCGTGCCTTACGGCATCAGCCTCAGGCCTTTCATAATCGCGAGGTCGGGCAGCCCGTTCGACATTACCTCGGGGCAGGATAGCAACGGGGACTCGCTCTTTAATGACCGGCCGACGTATGGCGAGCTTTCTGCGAGATGTTCGGAACTTGCTCTCACGGATTCCTGGTGTGACGTGTCGGGCTATTCATCAGATGCGATATTGCCAAGGAACTTCGGACGTGGCCCTGCCTTTTTTACCGTAAACCTGGGTCTCGACAAGACTTTCGGGTTTGGTTCCGCAGGCGGTGACACGGCCGGGCAGTCAGGCGGCGGCGGTGGAATTCCCGGAATGGGAAGACGCGGCGGCGGTGATCGCGGCGGCCGGGGAGGCGGAGGAATGTTTGGAGGCGGAAGCGAACGGAGCCGATATAACCTTACCGTCGGAGTGAGGGTTTCCAACCTTCTTAACACGAATAACCCGAACACGCCGGTCGGCAACCTCAGTTCAGCGCTTTTCGGTCAGTCCACAAACACTGCCGGAGGCTTTGGAAGGGGCGGCGGAAACTCAGGCGGAAACCGAACGGTCGAGTTCCAGACGAGATTCCGCTTCTAAGTGAATTTGCGATCAGTTGGATTTCGGAGGCGAATGCCGCTTTGGCTTTCGCCTCCGTTTTTGTATTCTGAAAACGTTGCTACGCACTTTTTCAAGGTAAAAATTATGAAGAGATCTTTGATCATGTTGCTCGTAGTCTTTCTGGCATTTCTGTGGACCGCGAACGCAAGGTCTTTCGCTTTGCCACGGACCTTGGAGGAAACCCCGGCCGCCGCAGAGGCAAAGAAGGCCTTTGACGCCCACGGCGGGGAGAAACTGAAAGGGATGAACACGCTGGTCGTCAACGGTTCCGTGGACATAACCGTTTCTTCATTCCAGCAGGCGATCCCGGCGACATTTTCGACAGTGTTCTCCGGAGAAATGTACCTTCTTGAGGTGAACAGCCAGATTGCGGGATTCAGGCAGACGTTCGACGGCGTCAACACCGTCACCGTCCCGGAACGCGGATTCGCACTTCCGCCCATAAACCGGATCGGACTTGCCCTTTTGCAAAGATATGCGGATAAAGGTTTTACAGTGTCCGAGACTGGCGACAAAGACCGAAAGGGTTTTCGGATAACGAGTCCGGAAGGATTCTTTACAGATTTCTATACAGACAAGAAGACCGGCCTCATAAAGGAGTATGAGGCTAGCTATGTCGTCGCAGGCCGAAATGCCACTACCGCGGTCGAGGTAAAGAAATACGAATTGAAAGACGGAATCAGCATTCCCTCCAAATACGATCAGCGTTTCGATGTCGCCGGGATGACCGTCTATGCGGCGTTCAAGGCTAAGGAGATCACCGTTAACTCGGAGATCCCGCGCGAGACCTTCGGCGGGAGCTGAAAAGACTGAGATAGGGAAGAAAGATCTGACGACGGAGACACAGAGGCGCAGAGAACTTCCAGTCGGAAAGACGCATTCGGAATTCAAACTTACGCTTTGGAACGGCGCAAGATCTCTTCCACAAAAGACTCTTCGCGATCTGCGGTGAAATCTCTTTATGCCCGTCGCTGCCGCTCCGGGTACTTACTTCGGGGAACGGATAAAAGAAAAGCGCGGCGAACATCGTCCACCGCGCTGCTCAGATCCATTATCAGATCACTCACACCGTCAGGATCTCGTCTTCCTTGTGCTTCGCAAGTTCATCGATCTTCGCCACGAACTCATTCGTCAGCTTCTGTACTTCATCGAGCCCTATCCTCTCGTTGTCTTCCGATATTTCCTTGTCGTTCAGAAGCTTTTTAAGCAGGGAATTCGAGTGCTGCCGTACGTTCCTGACCGCGATCTTGTGCTCTTCCGCGATCTCGTGGACCTGTTTTGCCAGCTGTTGCCTGCGCTCTTCGTTCAGAGGCGGTATCGGAAGCCTGATCATTTTTCCGTCGTTTGAAGGATTGATCCCAAGGTTCGCCGTGTTTATCGCTCTTTCGATCGCTTCGATCTGCGAAGTGTCCCAGGGCTGAATGGTGATCATCTGAGGCTCCGGCACGTTGACCGACGCCATCTGGGTGAGCGGGGTTGGCGAACCATAGTAGTCGACGACTATGTTGTCCAGTATGCTCGTGCTCGCACGTCCGGTCCGGACGCCCGCGAGTTTCCTCTTCAGGTCATCGATGACGGCAGCCATCTTTGGTTTCGTTTCATTGACAACGGCATTCATTCCCATAGCTTTTTCTTCAGTTCTCAGATCCGAATGGTGATTATTGTGCTGTCTGAGACTCGCCCTCGGCGGTAACGAGCGTACCGATCGAGGTGTCCCCTTCGACCGCCTTCATTATGTTCCCGCCGATCTTCATATTGAAGACCATTATCGGCAGGTTATTGTCCATACAGAGCGAGATCGCAGACGAATCCATAACTTTCAAACGCTTTTCGAGCACTTCCTGGTACGAGATCCTGTCGAAACGAACCGCCTCGCTGTTGCTCATCGGGTCGTCAGAATAGATCCCGTCCACTTTCGTCGCCTTCATTATCACATCGGCGCGGATCTCAAGTGCGCGAAGCGCCGCGGCAGAATCCGTGGTGAAGTAAGGGTTTCCCGTCCCGGCGCCAAGAATGACGACGCGACCCTTTTCAAGGTGTCTGATCGCCCTTCGCCGTATGAACGGCTCGGCAAGCTGCGGAATGTCGATCGCGGACATCACCCGTGTAAAGACGTCGCATTTCTCAAGCGCGTCCTGCAGGACCACAGCATTCATGACCGTCGCGAGCATTCCGATGTAATCGGCTGCCGCGCGGTCCATGTTTCCTGCCGACGCGGAAACGCCGCGGAAGATGTTGCCTCCACCGCAGACGATCGCTACCTCCACTCCGAGCTCATAAACGGCCTTGATCTCCTTCGCGATGGACTTTGCCACCTTGGTGTCAATGCCGTAGTTCTGGTCACCCATAAGGGCTTCCCCGGAGATCTTGAGGAGGATTCGCTTGTACGCCGGTTTCATATTTTCAGGGGAGCGTGTGCCTTTCGAGGATCCGAAGGTGCAGTGGCGCCAACGGATCCTTAATGAAAGACCGATCTAGCTTCCAACCATCGATGCGACCTCGGACACGAAATCGTCCTGACGCTTTTCGATGCCTTCGCCCATTTTATACCGAGCAAACCGCCTGACCGAAATGTTCTCTTTGATCGCGGCTATCTTTTCTGTGACCAGGTCCCCGATCGTCTTGCTGGGATCCTTGATATAGGGCTGTTCAAGAAGCACTATTTCTTCATAAAATTTGTTGAGACGCCCGTCTATGATCTTCTGGAGAACTTCATCAGGCTTGCTTGCATTCTTTTCGTCGTTCTTGAGCTGCTCAAGCAGTATCTCGCGTTCCTTGGCTACCTCGGTTTCGGGCACTTCCTCGCGCTTTACATACCTCGGATCTGTGGCGGCGATATGCATCGCGACGTCCTTGACGAGTTGCTGGAACTCATCTCCGCGTGAGACGAAGTCGCTTTCACAGTTGATCTCGACAAGCACTCCGACCTTTCCGCCCATATGAATGTAAGATCCGACCGCGCCTTCTGCCGCGACTCTTCCCGACTTCTTGCTCGCCGTAGCCATCCCCTTCTTCCTGAGGATCTCGATAGCCTGTTCAACACTTCCGTCAGCCTCGACGAGGGCGGTCTTGCAGTCGACCATTCCCGCGCCGGTCTTTTCGCGCAGGTCCTTGATCATGCTAGCTGTAATGTCTGCCATAATTTAACTCCAATATAATCAAAAGTTTTGCTTAAAAAAAGGCGTAGCCCATTGTTCAACAACTGAAAGGAGCTACGCCGGGTCAACAAATGTAATGTTTTAGTTCGCCGAAGCTTCGGTCTTTTCTTCCTCGGCTGATGCTTCTCCGGATTTCTCCTCTGCCTCTTCGGCAGCGGCCTCGGCCGGCGCTTCTTCAGCCTTTGCTTCCGCGGGCTCCTCGGTCTTTTCAGCAACTTCGGGTTCCGCAGCCTTTTCTTCGGCGACGGGTTCTTCCGCTTTTGCCTCTTCAGCCGGAGCTTCTTCGGTCTTTGCCTCTTCAGGAGCAGCTTCGGCGGCCTTTGTTTCCGCAGCCGGAGCCTCGGCCGATTCATCATCGGCGGCTTCATCCGTAAACTCGGAAACGCCTTCGGTCGCCAGATTTCTGCCTTCGAGTATGGCGTCAGCAACTCGGGAAGTGAACAGGCGGATCGCTCTCAAAGCGTCATCATTGCCAGGAATCACATAATCAACGCCATCGGGCGAGCAATTAGTGTCAACGACGGCGACGACCGGTATTCCAAGCTTGTTGGCTTCCAGAACCGCGATCTCTTCTTTTCTAACGTCGATTACGAAGAGCATGTCCGGAAGTCCGTTCATGTCCTTGATCCCGGAAAGGTTCTTCATCAGCTTTCCGTGTTCTCGATCAAGTCCGAGGCGCTCTTTCTTTGTAAGCTTTTCAGCCCTTCCATCTTCTCGCATCGCCTCGATCTCTTTCAGGCGTCGGATGGAGTTCTGAACCGTCTGGAAGTTGGTCATCAGGCCGCCGAGCCATCGGTTGTTGACATAGAACTGTCCGCAACGTTCCGCTTCTTCGACGATCGCGTCTTGCGCCTGCCTCTTGGTGCCTACAAAAAGAACCTTCGACTTGGGCTTCTCGGTTACGAAATCCTGCACGAAATCGAGGGCGTCACGGAAAAGTTTCTGCGTCTTCTGCAGATCGATGATGTAGATACCATTGCGCTCTCCGAAAATGTAATCTTTCATTTTCGGATTCCAGCGCCGTACCTGGTGGCCAAAATGAACTCCGGCTTCCAGGAGTTCTTTCATTGTTACTGTTGCCAAGGTTGTGAATCTCCTATTTTTGGTTTTTGTACTCGACCCGGCCGAGGATCAACCAAGGGGCCGTGCCGATGGATTGATAAGGCCCGAAGCGGATTTCAATACCGCCACGGGCCTTATGTAAAAAGAATTAACGTTTCGAGAACTGGAAGCGGGCGCGAGCGCCTTTCTGACCGTATTTCTTACGCTCTTTCTTCCTCGGATCGCGTGTGACAAGGCCGGCTTTCTTGAGCGTCGGGCGAAGGTCGCCGTTGTACTCGAGAAGTGCGCGGGTGATTCCGTGCCTTACCGCCCCGGCCTGACCGGAGATCCCGCCGCCGACAACGTTAACAAGAATGTCGAAGTTCTCGACAGTCTCGGTAAGCGAGAGGGGCTGGCGGATTATCATCCTGAGTGCTTCATTCGGGAAGTAATCCTCGAACTCGCGCTTGTTGACCTTTATCTCGCCCTTGCCCGGCCTGAGATACACTCTCGCGACTGAGGTCTTTCTGCGTCCGGTTCCGTAATACTGTGTGTCTGCCATATGATTCGTCTATTCGTTGATCTGATCTGATATTTGTCCGCCCGGCACACGACTATCACGTGTCTCTGGCGGAACACGCTAGATTGAATCTATCTCCAGCGGTTCGGGCTTTTGCGCACCATGCGGGTGCTCCGCATCCGCGTAAACTTTCAGTTTCTTGAACATCGCCCGTCCGAGCGTGTTCTTGGGCAGCATACGCTTTACCGCGAACTCGATGATCCTCTCCGGGTGTTCTTCGAACATCTTCTCAACAGAGGTGGTCTTCAGCCCGCCGGGATAACCGGAGTGCCGATAATAGTTCTTTTGCTGGTTCTTCGCGCCTTTGAACTTTGCATGGCGCGCGTTCACCACAACGACGTGATCGCCCATATCAAGGAACGGCGTCCATTCAGGCTTGTTCTTGCCCATCAACACGCGCGCGATCTCCGTTGATATGCGACCGACCGTCTTGTCCTTGGCATCGACGATGAACCACTTGCGATTTTCTGCCAGATCTTTTCCGCTAGGGAAATAAGTACTCATAAGAATGCTTACTCTTTATCAGGGATTTTCGCCAAAATGCGAACTGATAGGATATCGAAAAGGTATATTGGCGTCAAGGAAGGAAAAGGCCTAAACACCCTTGTCCAAAGCCATTCCCGCGAACATCAGGCCGAGCATTGTCTTCGCGTCAAGGAACTCTCCGCGGCTGACCATTTCTATGGCTTCCGAAAGGGCGATCCGGCGCACAGTGAGAAATTCGTCGGAATCGGGTCTCGCCGGGTCTTCCGTCAGCCCTGTAGCGAGGAAAACGGTCATCTTTTCGGACAGAAATCCTGGGGAAACATAGAATTCCGTGATCTGACTCAGGTGCTCTGCCCGGAAACCCACTTCTTCACGGACCTCCCTCGCCGCGCATTCAAGCGCCGTTTCGCCTCTCTCAATGCTCCCGGCGGGCAGTTCAAGGAGATCTGATTTCGCCGGATGCCTGTACTGAGTGACGAGCGCGACCGTTCCGTCGTCAAAATACGGCACGATCACCGCACTTCCCGGGTGTACGACCACATCTCGCGAATAAACGGTCCCGTTTTCCTGGATCAGCGATCTTTGTACCTCGAACAGATCTCCTTCCAAGAGTACGGACGTGGATAACACTTCAGCTGACATAATGATCTAAAGGCCAGTTTGCGGGTCGCCGCCAAGGAAACTGCGTACCGTTTTCATGTCTTCCCAAACCTCGCGCTTCTTTCTCGGATCGCGCAGCAGATATGCCGGATGGAACGTAGGCATAACCTTTATTCCAAAATAATCGAGGAATTTACCGCGCAACCGCGTGATCCCTACCTTCGTGTCCAGGAGATTCTGGCAGGCTGTATTGCCCATCACGACAATGACCTTGGGGCGCACGATCGCGATCTCACGCAGCAGAAAAGGTTTGCAGACCTCCGCTTCGTCGGCGAGCGGCCTTCTGTTGTCGGGCGGCCGGCAGCGGTTTATGTTTCCGATGAACACGTCCTCCCGCTTCAGATCTATCGCCTCTATGATCTTCGTGAGTAATTGTCCAGCGCGGCCGACAAATGGCTCGCCCTGCGCGTCCTCGTCCGCCCCGGGTGCCTCGCCGATGAACATCAGTTCCGCATTCGGATTTCCGACGCTGTTGACGACCTGCGTCCGTTTTTCGCAAAGACGGCATCGGGCACAGTCTCTGCCTATGTCGGCGTGAACCTGCGAAAGCGTCTCATTAGTTTCCGCCAGCCCACGGGTCGTGTCGACGAACATGTTCTCTCCAGCGGGTTCCGTTCGCGGTTCCGGCACAGGCTCGGCTGTCGGTTTCTCACTT
>JAHEEZ010000116.1 GCA_024640445.1 Acidobacteriota bacterium
CTTCTTTCAGCGAGTACTTCGCGGAGAGACGCTCCAGGATCCTTGAGGAAAGATGCATCACACCGAGGGAATGCGTGAACCGCGAGTGTTCGGCTCCCTGGTATGCGAAGTGCGCAAGTCCGAGCTGGCGGATCCGGCGCAGCCTTTGAAACTCCGCGGTGTCGACCAGCGAAACCAACAGCCTGCCCTGACGAGTGTCCGTTTTCAGCCTGATTATGTTGTGGACCGGGTCCCTGTAGATCCTTTCTTTCAGTTTAAGCGCCCCCTTTCTTGCTGCTACGACAGTATTGTAGCGTACGGTTGGCGAATTCAAGTCGCGATGCCTAAAACTTAACTTGAAATGGCATTGGTGATATAATTCCGGCACATTCCCATCTGATCACTCATTGATTTCCACGTTTTTCCTGGAGGTAGCAATGCAGACGACACTTTCTTTTTCGTCCCGTCCTTTTTACCGAATACTGATGTTGTTAATGGTCGCAAGTGCCTTGTCGGTTCCGGTCGCCGCAAGCACGATCTCAGGATTTGTTTACGACGAACAGAGGAATCCCATTAGGGAAGCGGACGTCGAACTCCTGAACGAAAACTATGTGACCCGTGACAAAGTGCGGACAGACGGCGTTGGTCGGTATTCATTTGAAAACATCGCCGACGGCAGATACTACGTCAAGGTGATGGCATTTCGCTACAATGTCCTGGATCAGCAGCAGGAAGTCATCGTCGACACTCTGAGCATCAGAGGCGCCGGCACAGGGGTGTCTTTCATCGAGAAAGACTTCTATATGAAGCGCAAACAAGGCGGTCTTGGTGAGACGACCACCGGAGTCATCTTCGTCCAGGAAGTTCCAAAAGAAGCAGAAGACCTGTACAAGGACGCGGTTACGGAATTAGGTAATAACAACACTTCGGAGGGAGTGAAGAAACTGATCAGGGCGATCCAGAGGTTTCCGGACTACTACGCGGCGAGCCAGCGACTGGGGATGGAGTTTCTGAAGGCAGGGCAGTTTACGGATGCGACAAAGATGTTCGTCAGGGCGGCAGAGGCGAATCCGAAGAGCTCGATGTCCTTTTATTACATGGGCTACTCGTTAAGCAAGATCGGAAAGGAGTACAACCGGGCGGCGCTCGTTGCGCTTGAAAAGGCGCGAACGCTTGCCCCGAACGCATACCAGGTTCCGTTGCTGGTTGGGAAGTTGCAGAGGCAAGAAGGAAATCTTTCGGAAGCCGAGAAGAATTTGCTCTTGGCAAAGAAGCTTGCAACGGATAAGGTCCCTGAGATCCATATGGAGCTTTCCCAGCTCTACGGTAATGACCTGAAACAGTACGCAAAGGCGGCGGACGAACTCGAGCTTTATTTGAAGGCTAGCGATAAGAAAGACGAAAATGTGAAGAAGCTGATCAATGATCTTCGTGAAAAGGCGAAGCGAACGGTTTCTTAGGCGGTGTGCGGGGAGCAGTTTGTTTTTGAGCCGCGCTCTGCGCTGCATCGAACATAGACAATAGTGAGCGGTGTCTGCGTAGGCAGACGCCGCTTTTGTTTTGGCCGCGCCGTTTGTTCACGAGGTATGGATCGACAAACTAAAGTTCATCGAACACCGACTCCTGACTTACCGCTCCTTTTGGATTGTTGAGCACGTACAGCTTCTGCACTCCCAACCGTGAACGGGTGGGCTAAACAGCACTCACAAAAAAAGAGGCCGCCATCTCTGGCAGCCTCTCATTTCCGATAACTTCAATTTAGAAGTTGAAACGGAATCCAAAGCGGACGTCACGTCCATTCTGGAAGGCGTTCGGCTGGTTATAGTCATTCCTAAGACCAACGTTTCCTACAGGATTAGCGTTGATGTAGTTATCAACGAACGTCTGAATACCGCCACCATTGAAAATGGTGTTGAATACAGCAGCTTCACTTGCGCAGGTCGTGCAGCCGGCAGCTACCGAACTAAGGTTGCCAGCGTTGAAGTTGGTTCCGCTGATCGTCGTCTGACGCGCGATCTCGTTGTTCTCGTCGAACAGGTTACGGATGTCAAGGAACGGCTCGAACGTGAAGCGATTGTCGCGTCCGAATTTGTACTTGTGGCTGATCGAAAGATCAGTTTCCGTAAACATCTCTGTGCGTCCAAGGTCTCCGCGTCCGTAAAGGACGGTCGTGCCGAGGCTGTACAGGTTGTAGATCGTCGTTACAGGCGAACCGGATTGAATGGTGGTGAAAGCCGAGACCGAGGTCCTGTTCACACCGTCATCTTTCCAGTCGAACGAGTATCCGCCATACGCCTTGAAGACGTGCGGACGGTCAGTCGCCAGAGGTCCGTTGTCGGGAACACCGTTGGCGGTGTAGCCGAGGGGCGGAAGGTCGAAGAACCTGTTCACGTTCGGGGACGAACGTCCGAACTCGTCCGAAGAAGCGAGACCGGAGTAGTTACCGAACAGACGGCTCCAGGTGTAGCTGGCGTTGAAGAAGTACTTCGAAGCCCTCTTGTCTACACGGATCTCGACAGCGTCATACTTGCGCTCTGCCTTGGTGCAGGGCTGGTTGGCGCTTGAAGAGATCTCGCAGACGAGTCCAAGACCCGGGTTTCCGATGATGTATGCCTCAGAACCCTGGTCGTTGAATACACCTACGTCTTCAACAGCACGGTCGATCTGCTTGTGCGTGTAACGTCCTGCGAGCAGGAAGTTGTTGCCAAGCTCACGCTCGATACCGATCGTGTATTCGCTCTGACGAGCGGCCTTCAGGTCCGGGTCAACAGCACCGGTCTCGAAGATGTCAGCCGTCGTCGAGTTCGTAGCGATACGGAAGTCGAACTGGCAAACCGAGTAGCCGGGACCGCCAACGATCGGGCAGGTTCCGCCGACAGGATCAGGTGCGCCGCCAAGAATGTTGGCCAGCGTGTAATCCGTATAGGCTACTCCGCGCGAAGGAAGGATCTCGAAGTAATCACGACGGAAGAAGTCGCCACCGAACGAACCGCGGGGCAGTTCATACTTGAAGCGATCATAGAACCAGCCGTAAGAACCGAAGAGTTTGGTCTTGCCGTCGCCGGTCAGATCGTAAGCAGCACCGAATCGCGGAGCAGGCTTGTCGCCCCATCCGAATTCGATGTTTTCCGTCGTCTGGGCAGCTCCGAAGGAAGGAACGATCTCACGTTCGATCCTGAAACCGAAGTTGACGGTAAAACGGGGGGTGATCTGCCACGAATCCTGAGCGTAAAGACCGGTGTTCGTGCTGCTTGCGGAACCAACCGTTCCAAACCTTTGAAGGAGTCCGGAACCGAGGTTGCCAACAGTAGGCGTGTAGTCGATCAGCGCGTCGATCGCCAAACCGTAATAAAGGACGACGTAACCGGTATCCGTGTAGCCGGACTGAACGTCATTATACAGCTTGTTGTACTGCATACCGACCTTGATGTTGTGACGTCCGGCCGCGTTTATGCCAACAAAGCTGACATCGGCGTCAAACGTCGTACGGGTCGAAACGTCAAAGTTGCGGACGGTGTTCGGTCCGCTGTTGTAGCCGCGCGCACAGTTGGAACCCGGGAAGTTCTGCGGGTTGCCGGATGTGCTGCAGAGATACCTTGTCTGCGGCACCACACCATATGCACCGGCAAGCTTTTCATTAAGGAAGCTGCGGCCGGCGCGGAAGTTGATGACAGCCCAGTTGGTCGGCGTATAGGTGACCTGGCCGTTGACCGAGTTGCTGTTTTGACGGCCGCCCTGTGCGGCATAGTCTGAAACCGTAAGACCGGTTCCGGTCAAACCCGTGGCATTGCCCGGAAGCGAACCGTCAAGAATGATCGGGTTCCAGAGGAACGTACCGAACATACGGAGGTTCGAGTACGGCTGAGCGTCGATACGACCAAAGGCCTGTTCGGTCTTTTGGGTCGAGTCGTAGGTTAGGGTATCGGTCACCGTACGGGTCGACGGATCACTTGAGGAATAGAAATCAAGCGTTCTGCTCGTTTCCAGGATCTGCGGAGCGTATGTGAACATTCCCCACAGATGGTCTTTTATGATCGGCCCGCTTATGGAAGCAACCGGGAAGTAGTCCGTTCCACCGTCTTTCGGCGGTGCAAAATATTCGAAGGCCCCGACTCCGGAATTGTACCGGTTCAGCGAAAGGGTCGGATCGCCCTGCCATTTATTCGGCTTGAACGAAATGCCGAAGTTGCCGTGCCAGTCGTTGTTACCGCCCGCGGTGACCGCGTTGATAACGCCGCCGGTCGCTCCGCCGTATTCAGCTTCAAAACCTGTCGACTTGACCTGGACTTCCTGAAGAAGCTCGAAAGGAAGGTTGTTGTTCGAGTTCAACTGACCGGTACGGAAGTTTGTGACTTCCTGGCCGTCGATAACGAAAACATTCTCAGCACCCGAGGCGCCGTCGATCTGGTAGCCTGCGCCAAGCGGTTCCGGACGTACGTTCGGAGCGATCTTGAGAAGACTGCCGAAGGTCGTGCCTTTCGGAAGCGCGTCGATAATGTCTTTCGTGATGTTGGTATCGATCTTGGTGTCACCTGGATCGATGGTTACCGCGCCGCTCGTGTCAACGTCAACCCTGGCGGTTGTACCGGCCGGGACGAGAGAGGCATTAACAGTGGCGGCCCTGTCGACCGAAACCGTAACCGTCTTCTCGTACGTGTCAAAGCCGCTGCCGTCGACGGTTACTTTATATGTACCCGGCTGAAGCCTGGTCAAAATAAAGTACCCGTTCGCGTCAACGGTGAGCGTGCGATTGAAACCGATAGTCGTACCGGTGCTTTCAATCTTCACGGTCGCTCCGGGAACCACGGCACCTGTCGAGTCCGTTACGGTTCCACTTATGTCTCCAGTGGTTCCCTGGCCGAACGCGAATGCGGATAGCATCAGCGCCAGCAGGGCCACGGAGATAAACCTGAAATTCTTAAACATATTTTCTTTTCACTCCTAAGCAGGGTTTTTGTCTGAATTCAGTTTTCGCGTTTCTAAATTCAGAGAATTTATTGAAAGTAAAATCTGCAATGTGTCCGTTGCTTTCACCATTCTTTGCGGCCAAACCGTGAAACTAGCATAACTCCCCGAATCGATCAGGATCGAGCGAAAGCCTTGCAGTGCAATGACTTAGATGGAGAGTTGCCGAAGAATCAAGCGATCGGCGGACGTAAGAGGTGTTCGATGAACACAAACATGTGATTGAAAGGATGCAAATACGAAGCCACTGGGAGAGGGGGTTCGAGTTCAAGATGGCTGAAGTGTTGTGACCGAAAGGTTTAGAGTGAATTATCCGTACCGGGAGATAAATCCTATTTTCTATATAGGTTTCAAATAGTCGGACAATATCCACATATTTGGATAAATTCGACACTTTCCGTCCAAAAACACCAATTTCTATTTTTACTGTGGTGGGCCGCAGGCAAAAAAAGAGCCCGTCCGGGAACGGACGGGCTCAAGTGGCTTCATTTTACTTCTGTCTAGAAGTTGAAACGGAATCCAAAGCGGACGTCACGTCCATTCTGGAAGGTGTTCGGCTGGTTATAGTCATTCCTAAGACCAACGTTTCCTACAGGATTAGCGTTGATGTAGTTATCAACGAACGTCTGAATACCGCCACCATTGAAAATGGTGTTGAATACAGCAGCTTCACTTGCGCAGGTCGTGCAGCCGGCAGCTACCGAACTAAGGTTGCCAGCGTTGAAGTTGGTTCCGCTGATCGTCGTCTGACGCGCGATCTCGTTGTTCTCGTCGAACAGGTTACGGATGTCAAGGAACGGCTCGAACGTGAAGCGATTGTCGCGTCCGAATTTGTACTTGTGGCTGATCGAAAGATCAGTTTCCGTAAACATCTCTGTGCGTCCAAGGTCTCCGCGTCCGTAAAGGACGGTCGTGCCGAGGCTGTACAGGTTGTAGATCGTCGTTACAGGCGAACCGGATTGAATGGTGGTGAAAGCCGAGACCGAGGTCCTGTTCACACCGTCATCTTTCCAGTCGAACGAGTATCCGCCATACGCCTTGAAGACGTGCGGACGGTCAGTCGCCAGAGGTCCGTTGTCGGGAACACCGTTGGCGGTGTAGCCGAGGGGCGGAAGGTCGAAGAACCTGTTCACGTTCGGGGACGAACGTCCGAACTCGTCCGAAGAAGCGAGACCGGAGTAGTTACCGAACAGACGGCTCCAGGTGTAGCTGGCGTTGAAGAAGTACTTCGAAGCCCTCTTGTCTACACGGATCTCGACAGCGTCATACTTGCGCTCTGCCTTGGTGCAGGGCTGGTTGGCGCTTGAAGAGATCTCGCAGACGAGTCCAAGACCCGGGTTTCCGATGATGTATGCCTCAGAACCCTGGTCGTTGAATACACCTACGTCTTCAACAGCACGGTCGATCTGCTTGTGCGTGTAACGTCCTGCGAGCAGGAAGTTGTTGCCAAGCTCACGCTCGATACCGATCGTGTATTCGCTCTGACGAGCGGCCTTCAGGTCCGGGTCAACAGCACCGGTCTCGAAGATGTCAGCCGTCGTCGAGTTCGTAGCGATACGGAAGTCGAACTGGCAAACCGAGTAGCCGGGACCGCCAACGATCGGGCAGGTTCCGCCGACAGGATCAGGTGCGCCGCCAAGAATGTTGGCCAGCGTGTAATCCGTATAGGCTACTCCGCGCGAAGGAAGGATCTCGAAGTAATCACGACGGAAGAAGTCGCCACCGAACGAACCGCGGGGCAGTTCATACTTGAAGCGATCATAGAACCAGCCGTAAGAACCGAAGAGTTTGGTCTTGCCGTCGCCGGTCAGATCGTAAGCAGCACCGAATCGCGGAGCAGGCTTGTCGCCCCATCCGAATTCGATGTTTTCCGTCGTCTGGGCAGCTCCGAAGGAAGGAACGATCTCACGTTCGATCCTGAAACCGAAGTTGACGGTAAAACGGGGGGTGATCTGCCACGAATCCTGAGCGTAAAGACCGGTGTTCGTGCTGCTTGCGGAACCAACCGTTCCAAACCTTTGAAGGAGTCCGGAACCGAGGTTGCCAACAGTAGGCGTGTAGTCGATCAGCGCGTCGATCGCCAAACCGTAATAAAGGACGACGTAACCGGTATCCGTGTAGCCGGACTGAACGTCATTATACAGCTTGTTGTACTGCATACCGACCTTGATGTTGTGACGTCCGGCCGCGTTTATGCCAACAAAGCTGACATCGGCGTCAAACGTCGTACGGGTCGAAACGTCAAAGTTGCGGACGGTGTTCGGTCCGCTGTTGTAGCCGCGCGCACAGTTGGAACCCGGGAAGTTCTGCGGGTTGCCGGATGTGCTGCAGAGATACCTTGTCTGCGGCACCACACCATATGCACCGGCAAGCTTTTCATTAAGGAAGCTGCGGCCGGCGCGGAAGTTGATGACAGCCCAGTTGGTCGGCGTATAGGTGACCTGGCCGTTGACCGAGTTGCTGTTTTGACGGCCGCCCTGTGCGGCATAGTCTGAAACCGTAAGACCGGTTCCGGTCAAACCCGTGGCATTGCCCGGAAGCGAACCGTCAAGAATGATCGGGTTCCAGAGGAACGTACCGAACATACGGAGGTTCGAGTACGGCTGAGCGTCGATACGACCAAAGGCCTGTTCGGTCTTTTGGGTCGAGTCGTAGGTTAGGGTATCGGTCACCGTACGGGTCGACGGATCACTTGAGGAATAGAAATCAAGCGTTCTGCTCGTTTCCAGGATCTGCGGAGCGTATGTGAACATTCCCCACAGATGGTCTTTTATGATCGGCCCGCTTATGGAAGCAACCGGGAAGTAGTCCGTTCCACCGTCTTTCGGCGGTGCAAAATATTCGAAGGCCCCGACTCCGGAATTGTACCGGTTCAGCGAAAGGGTCGGATCGCCCTGCCATTTATTCGGCTTGAACGAAATGCCGAAGTTGCCGTGCCAGTCGTTGTTACCGCCCGCGGTGACCGCGTTGATAACGCCGCCGGTCGCTCCGCCGTATTCAGCTTCAAAACCTGTCGACTTGACCTGGACTTCCTGAAGAAGCTCGAAAGGAAGGTTGTTGTTCGAGTTCAACTGACCGGTACGGAAGTTTGTGACTTCCTGGCCGTCGATAACGAAAACATTCTCAGCACCCGAGGCGCCGTCGATCTGGTAGCCTGCGCCAAGCGGTTCCGGACGTACGTTCGGAGCGATCTTGAGAAGACTGCCGAAGGTCGTGCCTTTCGGAAGCGCGTCGATAATGTCTTTCGTGATGTTGGTATCGATCTTGGTGTCACCTGGATCGATGGTTACCGCGCCGCTCGTGTCAACGTCAACCCTGGCGGTTGTACCGGCCGGGACGAGAGAGGCATTAACAGTGGCGGCCCTGTCGACCGAAACCGTAACCGTCTTCTCGTACGTGTCAAAGCCGCTGCCGTCGACGGTTACTTTATATGTACCCGGCTGAAGCCTGGTCAAAATAAAGTACCCGTTCGCGTCAACGGTGAGCGTGCGATTGAAACCGATAGTCGTACCGGTGCTTTCAATCTTCACGGTCGCTCCGGGAACCACGGCACCTGTCGAGTCCGTTACGGTTCCACTTATGTCTCCAGTGGTTCCCTGGCCGAACGCGAATGCGGATAGCATCAGCGCCAGCAGGGCCACGGAGATAAACCTGAAATTCTTAAACATATTTACACTCCTAAGCAGAGATTTTACTTTTGAAAATTCTTGAAATATTTCCCTATGGTTTTTGCCGCGAAATCGGCGGGGAAATGATGCGAAAACGCGGGAGTCTATGCGAATTTCAAGCCATTGGCAGGGGAGTGGGTTATTATCTCCTTAAACAAAGTGGTATCAATAGATTAGGGGTATTTCATGGCGTTCGAAAAAGTGCCAGAATCTCCAATTTATCCGAACTTCCGTGCAGATGCATGAATAAACTTCAATAATATGGATGGCAATCCCGCAGAAAGCATGGAGGAGTGGCGAAAATTGCATCTAGAAGCAGTCAGGAACGGGTCCTTTTGGGTACTTTGCCGGCATTTCCAAACCGTCGTACGGTACTCTCGAGGCTAGTCAGGATTCTGATTCGATCTTTTGGATCAATTGCCGGACGCCCTCTATCTTCCTGCGGTTCTCCCGCTTTTCTTCGGAGGTGAGGTTGTCGAGGTATCGCTTCAGCTCTTCCACTGCGCGTCTTGGCTGATTTAGATTGAAGTAGTAAAGTTCGGCGAGCTGCCAGTTCACGTCCGGCTGTTTATCCTTGCCCAATCTGCGCGCTCTAAGCAGCGCCACTTCAGCTTCCTCAAAAAATTTGAGATCGCGAAGCACTATGCCAAGCAGCAAATTGGCGTTAATCGAACCCGCGTCCACCTCGTTGGCCGAACGCAGCGCTTCGACGGCCTCCTTCTTGTCACCCATCTGATTCAAAGTGACACCCAGATTGAAGAAACAGCCGAAACAAAGGGGATTGACCTGGACCGCACGCCCGTACGAACTGCGGGCGACTTCGAATCGCTTCAATGAAAGTGCGACGTCACCGAGTAGTTCGAGGGCTTCGAAATAGTCGGGATGGGATTCGAGTATCCCCTGGAGCACCTCAAAAGCCTGTTCCGGCTGTTTGTTCTCAAGCTTTCGCGCCCTTTCGAGTTTCTTGCGGGCCTCCTCAGACACGTTCTGTGCAAAGACGACGCCGGTGACCTCTCTTGCCTGAGATTGCCTGCGCTCGTCGATCTCCAAAAAGAGATCAAGCTGTTTCTGGTCTACGCCGCCGAGGGCATTGAGATCCCCGAGATCGACCCGTTGCTTAGATTCTTTGAAGTTCGTGCTGCCGGGCCGCACTCGGAGATAGTAGACTCCCGCCCGAAGGCGCTGGAAAGTATAAAAACCGGAAGCGGTCGTCGTTCGCGACCCGATAAGCCTCTCGAATCCGTCAAGAAGCTCGATCTCAATATCACCAACGGGCTTTTTCTGCGGATCGAAAACTATGCCGCTGATAGCGTTTTGGGCAAGTGCAGGCGATGCGGCAAGTAGAATAAAGGAGGCAAGGGCAATGGTCAGGTAATGCCGATGAAACGGCGATCCGGGGGTCCTGTAGGTCATTTTCGAATCCTCGAAGCGGCCTATTCCTCAAACTCGAGGAGATGGCCCATTTTTTCTTTCTTTGTGCGAAGGTAATGAGCGGCCGGCTCTTTTGCCTTGACCTCGATCGGTACGCGCTCGACGATCCTCAGACCAGCGTCTTCCAGGGCCTTGATCTTGTCAGGATTATTGGAGATCACCCGGACCTCACAGAGTCCCAGATCGAAGAGTATCTCCGCGCATTGCTGATATTCTCTCGCATCAACTGCAAAGCCGAGTTTCTCGTTTGCCTCAACAGTGTCGGCCCCCTCGTCCTGAAGCGCATACGCGCGTATTTTGTTGACG